>NZ_CALRZC010000024.1:0-59960 GCF_943372545.1 Variovorax sp. YR752
GTGGTCGAGTTCGACGCGCTGTAGCCCGCACCCCCGAGCTGTTCAGAAAACAACCCGCCGGATGCCTCCGGCCCCTTCAAGGAAACGACACATGCCCAAGCTGACGCAAGCCGTCTGGCGGTACCGCCACGACCAGATGGTCCGGTTGATGGACGAACTCGCCGTCGATGCGCTGGTGTTCACGACCGCAGATTTCTTTCAGTTCGCCACCAACTTCCACACCGACGTGCAGCCGTGGGAGCGGCCGATCTTCGCGGTGGTGCCGCGCCAGGGCGAGGGCTTCCTGGTGATGAACGAACTGTCCACGAACCACATGCGCTTTTCGATGGAAGCCCACAAGGTGTGGATCACGGACGTGACGTTCTATGCCGAGCATCCGATGGTGAGCAACCGCCTGCCGCTCGTGTCGCAGCTCCCCGAAATCCTTGCCGAGCGCCTGAGCCGCGCCGGCCTGCGCCGCTCGCGCATCGCACTGGATGCCGGCAGCGGCGTGATGACCGCCGTGCAGCGCCTGCTGCCCGACCTGAACGTGCGCGTCGCCACCGCGGAAGTGCGCAGCTTGCGCTGGCAGAAGCATGCCGAGGAACTGGCCGTGATGCAGGCCATGGCCGGGCTGACCGACTGGCTGCAAGACCGTTATCGCGAAGCCATCAAGCCCGGCCGGCTGGTGCAGGAGATGGACTGCGCCATGGCCAGCCTGTTCGTGCAGGAGGCCGCCGAGCGCTTTCCCGGCGAGCAGTTCGAGGTCGTGCGCTGCTGGACGCTCAGCGGCCCGGCGTCGGCGTCGCCGCACGGCGACGGTGCCTCCTGCGGCGCGCGCATCCGCGAAGGCGACGTGCTCGTCAACATCATCATTCCCCGGCTCAGCGGCCTGACGATCGAGAACGAGCGCACCTGGTTCTGCGGGCGCCCCGACGACCAGAAGAAGGCGCTGTGGACCGCCGCGCGCGACGCCACCGACGCGGCCATCGGCGCGGCCGTGACAGGCCGGCCCGTGTGTGGGATCGATGCCGCGGCGCAGGCCGTGATCGAGCGCGCCGGTTTTGCCGACTGCATCCGCCACCGCACGGGCCACGCCATCGGCATCGTGCACCACGAGTATCCGGAGGACATGGCCTTCAGCCAGCGCCCGCTGCTCGACAACGAGGTCTATTCGGCCGAGCCCGGCCTGTACGTCTACGGCGTGGGCGGCTTTCGCATCGACGACACGGTCGTGGTGGGCGCGACGCCGCGCGTGCTCACCGCCACGCCCAAGTCGCTCGACTACGCCACCGTGGGTTGAGACCGACGCCCGCCCGCACCCGCTTTCGCAACCTACCCACCTCGACCTCCCCATGACCACCCGCCGCACCATGCTTTCCGCGCTGGCCGTTGCAGCTTCGCTGCTCGCCGCACCCGCCTTCGCGCAGGGCTTTCCTTCCAAGCCGATCAAGGTCGTGGTCCCGCAGCCTGCCGGCTCGGGGCCGGACACGCTGGCGCGCACGCTGGCCGACGTGCTCGGCAAGAGCCTGGGGCAGAGCGTCGTGGTGGAGAACCGGCCCGGCGCCAACGGCACGCTGGCCGCGGCCTACGTGCTCTCGCAGCCCGCGGACGGCTACACGCTGTTCCTGGCCGGCGTCTCGAACATGTCGTGGAACCCGCACCTGTACAAGTCGCTGGGGCACCAGCCGGCGCGCGACTTTACCGGCGTCGCCGTCATCGCCAACACGCCGTTCGTCACCGTCGTGGCGCCGAGCCTGGGCGTGAAGACACTGCCCGACCTCATCAAGATGGCCAAGGCCGAGCCGCAGCGGCTCAGCTTCGCGTCGGCCGGCATCGGCAACTCCACGCATCTGGCGAGCGAGCTGCTGAAGTCGCGCACCGGGATCCAGATGCAGCACGTGCCCATCAGCGGCGCGGGCGGTCCCAACGCGCTGACCAGCGTGATGGCGGGCGACACGCCGGTGATGACGACCGTCCCCGTCGGCGTCGTGCCGCTGGTCAAGAGCGGCAAGCTGGTGCCGTTGGCCGTGACCGGCGAACGGCGGCTGCCGCAACTGCCCGACGTGCCCACGTTCAAGGAGCTGGGCATCGACATGGAGGTGCCCGGCTGGTACTCCCTGGTGGCGCGCGCGGGCGCACCGGGCGACGCGGTCGCGCGGCTCAACGCCGAGATCAACAAGGCGCTGGACACGCCCGAGATGAAGGAGCGCCTGGCCGGCCAGATGCTGATCGGCGTCAAGTCGACGCCGGCCGATGTGTTGAAGTTCACGCAGCGCGAGTCGGCCGCATGGGGCCCCATCATCGATCGGCTGGGCATTGCGCAATGAGTGACATCGAGCCGCTTTCCTTCGAAGCGCTGGACCACACGCTGCGGCGGTCTCCGGGGCACCGGCTCTTCACCGTGCTGGCGATCGACCCCGGCCTCGCGGCGTCGCGGCGCCTGTACACGAGCGACCCGGCGGCCTATCCGTGCGGCGGCACCAAGCCGCTGCACCCCGACAACGACTTCTTTCGCGAGGTGGTGCAGGGCGGTCGGGCGCGCATCTGCTCGGATCAGGAAGCCTGTCGCCGCGCGTTTCCCGACCATGCGCTGATCGACACGCTGGGCTGTCGGTCTGCCATCAACGTGCCGGTGCGGCACGGCGGTTGCACCATCGGCTCGCTGAACCTGCTGCACCAGGAGCACTGGTACCAGCCCGACATGGTGCCCGCGCTGATGCGCTTCGCTGAACAGGCGGCGCCCTTGCTTCTTTCGCTCCGATACGTTGAGATGCCCGCATGACGATCCCTCGCCGAACCTTCGTGCTGAATGCCGCCGCGTTTGTGTGTGCGGCATCGCTCGCCACCGCGGCGCGAGCGGCCGGCCCGG
Organism: Variovorax sp. YR752; assembly: GCF_943372545.1. Classification (NCBI taxonomy): domain Bacteria; kingdom Pseudomonadati; phylum Pseudomonadota; class Betaproteobacteria; order Burkholderiales; family Comamonadaceae; genus Variovorax; species Variovorax sp. YR752. The sequence goes on from NZ_CALRZC010000024.1 coordinate 2,852, forward strand.
TTTATCCCAGCAAGCCGATCACCATCGTCTTTCCCTACGCGGCCGGCGGCGCCACCGACGCCATGACGCGCCAGATCGCCGACCTCATGGCCAAGGCGCTCGGCCAGCCGGTCATCGTCGACGCGAAGCCGGGCGCCGGTGGATCGATGGCGCTGCAGCAGGTGGTGCGCGCCAACCCGGACGGGCACACGCTGGTGCTCGTGGCCAGCGGAACGATGGCCGTCAATCCTTACCTGTACGACCTGAAGTACAAGCCGGTGGAAGACCTCGCGCCCATCACGATCCTGGTCGACATTCCCTTCGTGGTCGTGACGAGGCCGGACTTTCCCGCGCGCACGCTCAAGGAATTCGTCGCGCATGCCAAGGCGAATCCGGGCAAGGTTTCGTTCGCGAATGCGGGTGTGGGCACGCAGGCCCACCTGACGCAGATGATGTTCATGAAGGAGGCCGGTATCACGGCCAACGTCGTTCCCTACAAGGGCGGCACCGGCGCCATCGCTGATCTGCTCGGCGGCCACATCGACGCCATGATCGACAACGCCGCCGCGCAGGTCGCGAACGTGCAGGCCGGCAAGGTGCGCGCGCTGTTCGTCACGACGCGCGAGCGCAGCGAATCGCTGCCCGGCGTGCCCACGGCGCAGGAGGCCGGGCTGCCGGGGTTCGTGACCTCGGGGTGGTTTGGGCTGGCGGCGCCGAAGGGCACGCCGCAGGCCATCATCGACAGGCTCCATGCGGTGATCGTTGAGGGCATGGCGCGGCCCGAGACGCGGAAAAGGTTGATTGAGGCGGGGTGGATGCCGATGGGGAGTTCGCCTGCTGAGGCAGCGGCGCGGGCCCGGTCAGACCTTGCGCGGTTTGGGCTGACTGCGCAGCAGATCGGACTGAAGAAGGAGTAAAGGTCTGCTGACGAGTTGACTTTCGTCACTTTCAGCCGGCGGCGCATGACCCTAACATGCGCGCCATGAGCATTCCTGTGTCGACCCGGGCGTCAGCCATCCTGATCGTGGACGACCACGACCTGGTGCGCCTGGGCGTGCGTGCCTTGCTCCAGGCGCAGGCCTCGCCCCACGGGCCGGCGGTCGAGGTCTTCGAAGCCAGCAGCATGGCGCAGGCACTGGCTGTGTATGAGCGCTCTCAGGCGAGCATCGGGTTGGTGTTGCTCGATCTGGCACTTCCTGACACACGAGGTCTGAGCGGCGTGTCCGTTTTTCTCCAGCGTTATCCGCAGGCCCGGGTGGTCGCGTTGTCGGGCGCCGGCGCCACCGCGCTGGCCCAGAACGCCATTGCGCAAAGTGCGTTGGCTCAGGGTGCCAGCGCGTTCTTGCCGAAGTCGGCCAACCTCAAGGAGGTGGTGAGCTTCATCCGTGCCTGCGGTCTGCTCGGGCGGGACGTTGTCGACGGCCTGCCAGGTACGTCCAGGTGGGTTGGGCGGGCGCCCCGCCGTTCCGCCGGTGGCGCCCTGAGTTCGCTGACGGGAAGTCAGGCGCGTGTGCTGCAGATGATTCTCGAAGGCAAGTCCAACAAGGAGATCGCACTGTTGGCCGAGTTGCGCGAAGGCACGGTGAAGAACTATGTTTCGACGATCCTCTTGCTGTTCGGCGTGCAATCGCGGGCGGAACTGATCAGCAGCCTGCGTTGATTCATCGCAGGAGGTGCAACGCGATCATCGAAGAAACAAGAACGAAGGGCCCAATTCATGAATGACGCTGCCCGATCGATGCATCAGGCCCCGGCGGCCGCCGATCTGGACCATCGGGTGCTCCGCGAACACGTGGCCTCGGTGTATGCCGCACACACGACGGCCACCTGTGCGCACATCGGCTTCGCCATTGCCATTGGCATCTTCGGCTACTTCAACATCGATTCGACCCACCACCTGCTGGTGGTCGGCATGGTCGCTGCCGTCGTGTCGATGAACCTGTATGCCTTGCTTGCGCCGCGGTGGACGCCGGATGTCCCTTTGTCCGAAAGCCGCTATTGGGCGCGCCGGTACACGTGGATCGTCACGCTGGTCAGCGTGACCACGGCGCTGCCCTGCGCCTTGTTCCTCGTACTCATCCAGAGCCCGGCGATGACGACCGTTGTGATCGTCGTGATCATGGTCAGTTGGACCCGGGCCATTCAGGCCCGTTGGCCGATCAAGGGGGCCATGTTCGGCTGCGGCGTCCCCGTGATGGGCGGGCTGATTCTTGCCTTGATCTGGCACGGTGGCACGCTGCACTGGTTTCTGGCGCTCTTCAGTTTCGCCAATCTGGTACTGACACTGCACGAAGGGGTGAAGCAGAACAAGCGGCTGACAGCCTCCTTGATGTTGCAGTTCGAGAACGAGATGCTCGCCGCACAGTTGCGCGAACGCATCGCTGCCGTGGAGCGCGCCAGTGCGGAAAAGACCCGCTTTCTTGCCGCGGCCAGCCACGATCTGCGCCAGCCGATGCATGCCATTGCACTTTTCGGCGCAGCCATGGAAACCGCACTGCATGACCATCCTGAAAGAACGAATGCCAAACGCCTGATGCGCGCCGTCGACGCGCTCGGTGCATCGCTGGACACCATGCTCGACGTGTCGCATCTGGATGCAGGCGTCGTCGTGTCCGAACCGCAGGCACTGGAGCTCGATGCACTGCTTCTTGTCCTCAACCAGACCTTCACCCCCTACGCTGAACAGAAGGGTCTGCAATTGCGCATCCGTGCCAGTGGCATGTGGGTGCGCAGCGACATCCAGCTGCTGTTTCGCCTGCTTTCGAATCTGGTCGACAACGCCTTGAAGTACACCCATGAGGGCGGCGTGAGCGTGGTCGCGCGGCGGCGAGGAGACAAGGTGTGGCTGGAGGTTCGCGACACCGGCGTCGGCATTGCCCCCGAACAGTTGAGCCGCATCTTCGAAGAGTTCTATCAGATCGACAACCCGGGCCGCGACCGGGCGCGCGGACTCGGGATCGGGCTGTCGATCGTCAAGCGCCTGTCGCACCTGATGTCTCACCCGATCGAGGTGCACTCGCGACCGGGACGTGGCACGCATTTCCGCGTGGTCCTGCCGCAAGCCGAGGCAGCGATCACCGCGCCGGCCGAACTGCTGCTCGATGAACTGGAGATTCCCACGCATCGCAGCCTCGCTGCGCCGAACCTGCCTGGGCCCGTGCTACTGATCGACGATGAAGCGGAGATTCGCCTGGCCATGGCGGCGCTGCTGCGTGCGCACGCTGTCGATGTCGTGGCAGTGACTGACGAATCGCATGCGGTCGAAGCATTGACGCACCCGGATGCGAAAAGCCGTCCGTTCTCGATGCTCTTGTGCGACTACCGGCTGGCCGACGGGGGAGATGGACTTGAGGTCGGCCTGCGCCTGCTCGAGCGCTTTCAGCTTGACATTCCCATGCTCCTGATCACGGGCGAGACGGCCCCGCATCAACTGCGGCGTGCACAGTCATCGGGGGTGCCGATGTTGTTCAAGCCGGTGAGCGCCGCTGCGCTCCTGCAGGCGATGGCGGACCTGACATCCGTCACGGGGCAGACGCGGATTTTTTCTCCGGCGACCCGGTACTTCAGAGACCCGTCGCCGGTGACCTGATTGTCTGCCGCGTCATTGCCACGGCGCGGTTCGCCTGGTGGGCCGATGCCGGCTTCAAAGACGCCATTCCAAGGCGTTACTTTTCAAAGTCAGGTGAGAAGAATAGATCGGGGTGGGAAAGCCCGCATCGTCATGCGAACCCTCTCGATATTGGAAAGGGAAGACGCCGTCTCTATTCCGATCACATGGTTCAAATTAGTCATAACTTCCTCATAACAAAAAATCGATTTCCCATCGCTTTCAGGTCGTTGTGACTTTCGGCATGGGGAAATTTCTCCCGCCGGCCATACAAACGTCGACGGCGATCTGACGGGCCACGTTGGGAGGACCGATCGCCAGGAACAACGTTGCCATCTCGGCAGCATTGGCTTCGACAAAATTGAAAGGCAAGGGAATGAAATTCAAAAAATCTGCAGTGGCTGCTGCAACGGCAGTCGCCTTGATGCTTGCGGCATGTGGGGGTGGCAGCGGGGGCGGAGGTGGAGGTGGCTTCCCCGTGGGGCTTATCGGGCCTGGAACGGACGACCCCGGAACACAAGGGCCTGGAACACAAGGCCCTGGAACGCAAGGGCCCGGGACGCAGGGGCCCGGAACCCAAGGCCCTGGAACGCAGGAGCCTGGAACCCAGGAACCCGGAACACCTGCCCCCACGCAATACGAGACGCTCCCGTCTGCCTGGGACGGCGACAAGGATTCCTACATTGCATCGGTGCCGGCCGTCTTGCAGCAACTGAACGACCAAGGCGCCAAGGGCAGCGTCCGCATGCGCCCCGTGGGAAGCAATTCGCTGTATGTCAACCCGCAAGCCGCCAACGACAAATACAGCTACAAGGAATTCACGCTCACCTTCTCCGGTCGCGATGGCTGGGACGGGGCCAGCAACGCGCTGCTGCAGCGGTTGGAAGACGAGGGCGCCAAGGGCTATGTGCTGCACCAGCTGGTGGGGGAGACGCATACGCTGGACGATTCGCTCAATGCGATCCGCAAGGCCAGCCTCATCCTGGTCAAGAACGAAAGCCAGCCCGTCACCTACACCTATCGAAAATTCAGCTTCGATCTGATGCTGCCGGAAGACTTCATTGCCCAGCTGAACGCGCAGGGGCAGGAAGGCTATCGTTTCCTGAATACGGAGCTGGGTCTCAGCCCGAGCGTGAATGCGATCGTCGTCAAAAGCTCTGCAGCGGCAGGGGCGACCTACAGCTACGCGTTCGAACCCGTCGTCTCCGATCCCAAGCCGCAACTCACCAGCCGCGGTCAAAGTGGATTCCGCTACAGGGGCTATTTCGAGTACTTTGCGAACCGCAGTGGGCAGCCCGTTCGAGGCGTTTTCAATACCTACGAGCTCGACAGCAGCAAGCCTGCGGCAGTGGCCTATCGCTTCTCGGATGAAATGCCTGGGGGCCCGGTCGATATCAATACGACCGAAGGACTCGCGCGACTCAATGACCAGGCGAGCCAGGGATTTTTCTACTCCGGCTTGAGTGTTCCTACCGGAGCGAGCGGGGGCGCCGCGATGTTCTTCGCGGACTATGCGGTCTATGTTCAGGGCGCGTTGCTGGCGGACCTCAATCGCGGAGGCGCCGTTCTTTTCCCCTAGACACCTGAGATGGGAGGCGCCTGCCTGGGCAGGCGGCCATCCCGTCTAGAACCTTCTAGAAGGTTCCGCGCAAGGTCACCATGGCGCTGCGCGGTTCGCCGTAGACATTGCCCCAGGCCGGCGCACCAACGGTCTGGTAGTAGGTCTTGTCGAACAAGTTGTTCACGTTCAGCGCGGCCGACCAGTTGCGGTTGATCTGGTAGGAGACACGCGCGCTCCAGACGGCGTACGAGGCCTGCTCCAGCTTGATCGCGCCCGTGGTGCGTGAGCTCGCGGTCTGGAAGTTCACGCCGCCGCCCAGCGTCCAGGCGTTCAGCTCGCCGGGCAGGCGGTACTCGGTCCACACGCGCAGCATGTGCTTGGGCGAGTACGTGCTGGCGAAGTCGATGCCGGCATTGGCCGTGTCGTTCATGTACTTGAAGTGGTTGAACGTGTAGCCCGCGAAAACCTGCCAGCCGCGCGCCACTTCGCCGCTGATCTCTGCGTCGAGGCCTTCGCTGCGCACCTTGCCGGTGGACATGTAGCAGTAGGTGCTCCGCGTGCAGACGTTGACCAGGTCTTCCTGCGCCCGGTTGTTCTGGTCGAGGCGGAACAGCGCGACCGAGGCGTTGACCTTGCCGTCGAGCAGCTCGCCCTTCAGGCCCGCTTCGAAGTTGCGGCCCTTGACCGGCGGCAGCATGTCGCCGGCGGCGGTCATCGCGTTCTGCGGCTGGAAGATGTCGGCATAGCTCACGTACGCCGACCATTGCGGGTTGAGCGCATAGATCAGTCCGCCGTAGGGCGTCAGCACGCCGTTCTCGCGGTACGGCTCGGTCGCCGCGGTGCCCGTGGTGCGGTCGCGGTCGCTGGCCCGGTAGCGCGTGACGCGCGCACCGGCGACCAGCGTCAACGGGTCGGTGAGGCTCAGGCGTACAACGCCGTAGGCGCCCGATTGCGTGATGCTTGTTTCGGTGTCGCCACCGCGGTAGCGCCTGGCGACGAAGGTCGCGTCGCTCGGCTCGGGAATCGCCGAGACCGGATGGAACACGTTGTTGGCAACGCCCGGCAACTGCATCAGCGAGAAGTCGCTGTGGTTGAACATGCGCCCGGTGTTGGCACCGAAGCTCACCGAGTGCTTTCTGCCGAAGGCGTCGAACTTGCCGTCGACGGCAAGGTCGAGGGTCTTGTTGTCGGTCTTGAAGTCGAACAGGCCGCCGTACATGACGTTGCCGGCCAGGGTCACCGGATTCACGGCACCCAGGGGGAAGGCGTACTTGATGTCCTGCGCCTCGCGCATGTAGCCCGCGGTGAGCTTGAGCGACCAGTCGGCATCGAAGCGGTGCGCGAGTTCAGCGAACGCGGAGGTCTGCGCGCTTTTCCAGCGGTTCCAGTCGGCCGCCAGGTAGGTCGACCGGCGCAGGTGCAGGTCGGCGCCGTTGCTGTAGCTCGGCAAGCCCTGGAAGAACGGGGTGGCGCGCAGCGTTTCGTGGCTGGCACCAATGGTGAGCACGGTCTGCGGCCCGAGGTCGGCTGCGAGCACGCCGTACAGCACGCCGGTGCGGCTCTTCGCGGTGTCGTAGAAATAATCGCGGTCGTTGCCGCTGGCGACGATGCGGCCGCGCAGCGTGCCGGCTTCGTTCAGCGGGCCACTGGCGTCGATCTCGGTGCGGTAGTTGTTCCATGAACCCGCACTGGCCGACACCTGCAATTGCTTGTCGGCCGTCGGGCGCTTGCGCACCATGTTGATCGTGGCGCTGGGCGAACCGGCCCCTTGCAGCAGGCCGGTGGCGCCGCGCACCACCTCCACGCGGTCCAGCGTGGCGGCATTGCTCGTGAAGCTGTTGGCCTGCGGGTAGTAGAAGGCGCGGTTCACGCCGTCGAACTGGTAGGTGTCGACGCGGAAGCCGCGGGAGTAGACATAGCGCCCGCCCATCGGGCTGTCGTACATCGTGATGCCGGTGGTCTGGGCCAGCACGTCGTCGATGGTGTAGAGGTTCTGGTCGTCCATCTTCTGGCGCGTGACCACCGTGACCGACTGGGGAATCTCCTTGAGCGTCTGCTCGCCCTTGCCGACGGTGACGATGCGGCTCGCATACGACCTCGAGCCCTCGGTGATCGCGCTGCGCTCGGCCTGCGCCGTGACGCGCACTTCGCTGAGCAGATTGCTCTGCGCGTCTGCCGGTGCGGCGGAGGTGGCCGCGTTGGGCGCCGGCTGACGCAGCGTGTAGCCACCGCCTGCGCGTGCGACCGCTTCGAGGCCCGTGCCCGCGAGCAGCCTGGAGAAACCGTCGCCGACGGCATGCGTGCCGCGCAATCCGCCGGTGCGGCGGCCTTCGGTCAGCGCGGGTTCGAAGGACAGCGTGACGCCGGCCTGCGCGGCGAAGCGCGACAGCGCGGGGCCCAGCGCGCCGGCGGGGATGTCGTAGGCCGCGGTGGTGGCTGCCGGTGGGTTCGCCTGTGCGGTCGCGGCGCCCGAAGCGGCGAGGGCGAAGGCCAGGCAGAGGGAGCGCACGCCGTGGCTCACGGCGCTCGGGCGCGGGGGCATGCAAAGAGAAAGTGGGCGCAGGGGCGCGGTGCGGGAGGAGGGCAATGCCATGGTTCGGTGGTCCTGTTCTTGCCGTACTCACAGCACGGCTCCATGGCATGCCCGACCAGACTTCAAAAAGGGACAGGAATCAGCGAAAAATTTCTGCGTCAGGCCGGCACCACCGTCACCCACCACCGCGTGCGCGTGAGCACCTGCACGGGCAGCGTGGTGGCCACCATCGACAGCACGTAGTCGGTATCGCGCAGCTGGAACGCACCGGAGATGCGCAGGTTCGCCACCTCGGGGCTGCAGTGCAGCAGGCCGGGCCGGTAGCGCGACAGCTCGGCGCAGAAGTCGGCCAGGCGCATGTTCTCGGCATACAGCACGCCTTGCGTCCACGCCTGGCTCTCGGGCGAGACGGCGGCCAGCGTCGAGGCGCCCTGGGTGCTCAACACGGTCTGCTGGCCGGCCGGCACGATGCCCGCGGGCGACGCCGCACCGCGCAAGGTGACCTCGACCGCACCCTCGGTGACGGCCAGCCGCACATCGGGGGGCGATGCGGTTTCGTGCGCGTCGTGGTCCTGGCGCACGGTGAAGCGCGTGCCGAGCGCGCGCAGCCGGCCCTGCACCGTCTCCACGATGAAGGGCCGCGCATCGGCGGCGGTCGTGACCCGGATCGCGCCCGCGCGCAGCCGCACCGTGCGTTGCACGCCGTCGATGCGCACATCGATCGCGCTGCCGGTGTCGAGCAGCACGCGGCTGCCGTCGGCCAGCTGCACGTCGCGCCGCTCGCCGGTGGCGGTGGCGTGGTCGGAGGTCCAGCTGTCCCACGGCGCAAGGCGCCAGCCGATCCAGGCGGCCGGCGCGGCCGTCGTCAACACGGCCAGCGTGCGCAGCGCGGCGCGTCGGTTGCCGCGTGCCTGCCGCGCCAGCACCGGCACGCCGACGCTCGCGGGCACGGCGCCGAACTTCTGCGACAAGCGTTCGGCGCGCTGCCATGCGCGTTCGTGCGCCGGGTCCGCATGGCGCCAGGCTTCGCAGGCCGCGCGGTCCGCTTCGCCTGCGCGGCCGGAGTGCAGCCGCACCAGCCATTGCGCGGCTTCGCGCAGCACGGCGGTGTCGGGTGTGGGGGCGGGTGGCAAGGCGCTCATTCCACCAACGCCAGGCAGTGCTCGAAGCCCAGGGCCATGTGGCGCTTGACGGTGCGTTCGCTGATCGCCAAGCGCTCGGCGATCTGTGCGTAGGTCAGGCCTTCGAGCTGGGACAGCACGAAGGCTTCGCGCGCCTTGTGCGGCAGGCCGTCCAGCATCGCGTCGATGGCATCCAGCGTCTGCAGCAATTGCAGGCGCTCTTCAGGCGACAGCGCCAGCGCCTCGGGCGCCAGCGCAAGCGCTTCGATGTACGCGCGCTCCAAGGCCTGCCGGCGCCAGTGTTCGCTGACCACGCCCTTGGCCAGCGTCGTCAGGTAGGCGCGCGGCTCGCGCAACGTGGGCAGCACCTGCGGGCGAAGCAGCACGCGAACGAAGGTGTCCTGCGCCAGGTCGGCGGCGCTGTGCGCACAGCCCAGGCGCCGGCGCAGCCACGTGCTGAGCCAGCCGTGGTGCTCCGTGTAGAGCGCATGCACGGTGCGGGTGTCGGCGGAAGACATGAGAGGGGAAGGCGATGCAATTGAGAATTACTCTCATTTTAAGAGCGTCGCGGCCTGGCGTGCTGCGCGGGCGATCCGTGGCCAGCCAGGCGTGCGCCACGGTCTGGCCATGGGCAGCCCTTGGGACGCAACGCTCCATGAGTGCATCCCCGCACAGAGGACGTGCTCAGCGTGAGAAGTCCGCCACGACCTTGCCGATGCGAGGGCCGGTGCGATTGCGTTCGATGGCTGCGGGGATGTCGCCAAAACCCACGACTTCGCTGAGCTTCGAGATCAGTGAGCCTTCGGCGATCTCCGCGGCAAGGCGCTCCAGGAGCCCAGCGTCGGTTTTGTTCTGGAACCACAGTCCGCGACGACCGGGAGGTGTGCGCGCAAGGATGTCGGGCGCCGCTGCGCTGACGATGGCGCCGTTCTTGTTCAGCACGTCCCACGAACGATCGAGCACTTCGCCGCCGGCGTAGTCGAGCACCAGATCGATGTGCTGCGCGACCGACTCGAAGCGTTGACTGCGGTAGTCGATGACGTGGTCCGCGCCCAGGCTGCGAACGTGCGCGAGGTGTGCGGCTGACGCCGTGGCGAAGACTTCGGCGCCTGCCCGCTTGGCGTACTGCACGGCATAGCCGCCCAGCCCGCCCGCTGCGCCGTGAATCAGGATGCGCTGGCCTGCGGCGATGGGGCCTGCAAGGTGCAGGCTCTGCCAGGCGGCCACGGCCGCCACGGGAATGGCGGCCGCATGCGCATCGTCCAGGCCCTGCGGCGTGCGCACCAGGTTCGCCTCGTCGACCGCCACGACTTCTGCATAGGCACCCAGCCTGCCGAGCGGCCCCATGACGCGATCGCCGACGCGAAAGCGCGAGGCGCCGGGGCCGACCGCCTCGATGACGCCCGCCAGCTCGATGCCCAGCACCGCGGGCAGTTGAAGCGGAAACGCCTTCTGGACAAGGCCTTCACGGACTTTCCAGTCGATGCCGTTGATGCCGGCCGCGCGGACCCGGACCAGAACCTGGCCGTCCCCTGCGGAGGGTCTCGAGACTTCGGCGATCTCGGCGGCAGAAGCGCCGCCATAGGCGCGGATCAACACAGCGCGTTGGGTGGTAGTCATGTGCGGTTTCTACTGTTCAAGTCGATGAGCGATGCCCGCGTCGTTTCAGTTCGCTGCCAGCGCCAGGCTCGGGTAGTCCGTGTAGCCCTTCGCGTCACCGCCGTAGTAGGAGGTGTGGTCCGGCGTGTTCATCGGTGCGTGGGTCTGGAGGCGTTCGACGAAGTCGGGGTTGGCCAGCACCATCTGTCCGTAGGCTTCCAGCTCGGCCAGGCCCGACGCCAGGTCGGTGCCGATCTGTTCGCGTGCGCGCGACGGGCGGTTCACGATGAGCGTGCCGCGCCAGAGCTTGCGGATGTCTGCCACCAGGGCCTCGTCGCCTGCGTGCATTACATGCACGTAGGCCAGGCCCAGCTTCGAGAGTTCGGTGATCAGATGGCGGTACAGGGCCGGCGCTTCGGAGCCCTCGTCGATGCCCCCCAGCTTGGCGCCGGGAGAGAAACGAATGGCGGTGCGGTCCGCACCGATTTCTTCTGCGATCGCTGTGGCCACCTCGATCGCGAAGCGGGCGCGGTTCTCGACCGATCCACCGTACAGGTCGGTGCGGGTGTTGGCGCTCGGGGCGAAGAACTGCTGGATGAGGTAGCCGTTCGCGCCGTGGATCTCGACCCCGTCGGCACCGGCTTCGATGGCCCGGCGAGCGGCCAGGCGGAAGTCCGCCACCGTCTGGCGAATCTCGTCGGTGGTTAGCGCACGAGGCTCGGGAATGGGCTGCATGCCGGTCATGGTGAACATCGGCGCGCCGGGGGCGATGGCCGAAGGGGCGACCGGCTGCCGGTGGTGGGGCGTGTTGTCGGGATGGGACATGCGCCCCGCGTGCATGAGCTGGATGAACAGGCGTGAGCCCTTGTCGTGCACGGCCTGCGTGATGGTCTTCCAGCCGGCGACCTGGGCATCGGTGTAGATGCCGGGGGTGCCGAGATAGCCCTGCCCGTCGTCGGAAGGTTGCGTGCCCTCAGAGACGATCAGGCCGACGGTGGCGCGCTGCGCGTAGTAGGTGACGGCCAGCGCCTTGGGCGTGCCATCGAATTCGGCGCGCGAGCGGGTCATCGGTGCCATCACGAGGCGGTTCGAGAGGGTGTAGCGGCCGACTTTGACGGGGCTGAAAAGTGGGGTCATGACGATTTCGGATGAGGTTGAAAAAAGTGCCCAGACCGTCTGAGCTGGCTTGAACGCGTGCGTCGCGCTGAAGAAGAAGGCATCTTCAATTAATCCAACTGTGAGATAAAGATGGTTGTTCGGGATTCATTGATCCAAAATTGGCGCAATGAGCACGGAATACCTGAACGACATGGCCCTCTTCGTGGAGGTCGTGAAAGCCAAGAGCTTTCGAGGGGCGGCCGACGTGACGGGGGTGCCCAACTCGACCTTGTCGCGCCGCATCGGGGCGCTGGAAAAGGTGATCGGCTTGCGCCTGCTGCATCGCACGACGCGCAGGATAGAGCTGACCGAAGCAGGGCAGGTCTACTACGAGCGGTGCCGGCGCATCGTCGAAGAGGCGCGCATCGCGCATGAGCAGCTGGGCGAGATGCTGGCGCAACCCACCGGCGTGCTGCGTGCGTCGTTGCCGGTGGACTTCGCCACCATCTACCTGGCACCGCTGATTGCGGAGTTCGCGCGCCGCTATCCGGGCATCTCGTTCGACCTGGACCTCAGCCCACGCAATGTGGACCTCGTGGCCGAGCCCTTCGACGTCGCCATCCGCATGGGCGAGCAACCCAGTTCGACGCTGATCGCGCGTCTGCTGGCGCGGCTGACGCCCCACCTCTACGCATCGCCGCGCTACCTGAAGATGGCCGGCGAACCGCGCGATCCCGCCGAGCTGCAACAGCACGAGTGCCTTGGCTTCCCGAAATCCGGCCCCTGGGTGCTGCACAACGACGAGGCAACGGCCGAGGTGCGTATCGGCCAGCGCTTCACCGTCACCAGCGTCGGCATGTACCGCAGCCTCGCGGTGCATGACCAGGGGATCGCGCTGCTGGCCGAAGGCGTGGTGGCCGACGACCTGGCCCACGGGCGTTTGCGTCGCATCCTGCCGGACTGGCATGGAGAGCCGGTGCCGGTGTACGCGCTGACTGAAACCCGGCTGCTACCGGCCAAGACGCTGCGGTTCATCGAGCTCCTGCAGGAGCGGTTGGCGCAGCCACGCGCCGATCGATGAATGAACCGCTGTGCCGACGGCCTGCCATGCCGTCAAACCGAAAGCGCAGGCGCTGTCAGCCCGCGGTCCTCACCGGCATCAGTCGGCGTATTCGCCAGCGTCCTTGATCACCTTTGACCACCGCACCTTTTCGGCTTCCAGGTATTTCCTGTGGCCGACGGGGTCGAGCCGGTCGTCATTGACGACGGTGAGGCCGAGGGCCTCCTCCCGCTTGATCAGGTCAGGATCTTTCAACGCGGTGCGCAGTGCGGCGTTGAGCTTGGCGAGCACGGCGGCAGGCGTGCCACGCGGTGCGTACAGGCCGTGCCACACCTGGACGTTGAAGTCTTTCAGTCCGGCTTCGGCCAGAGTTGGCGTGTCCTTCAGCGCCGCGAGCGGTAGCCGCTGCAAGCTGGTGATGCCGTAGACCTTGACCTTCTTTCCCTCGATCTGCGGCACCGCGTTGGTCGCCTGTTCGCACATCACATCGACCTGTCCGCCGATGAGGTCCGTCATGGCCGGCGCGGTCCCTTTGTAGGGCACGGGCGTCATGCTCGTCTTCAGCGCGCCCTGGAGCATCAGGCCGCACAGGTGCGATGCGGAACCGAGCCCCGCGTTGGCGAGGTTCACCTTGCCGCCGTTCGACGCGATCCACTGACGCAGCTCCGCGAAGTTGCCTGCAGCGAGGCTTGGCTTGCCAATCAGCACCGAGGGCGCTTCGTTGATCACACCCAGGGTTTCGAAATCGTCCGGTACCTTGTAGCTGAGCTTGCGGTACAAGGCCGGCGCGGTGGCCATGCCGATGTGATGCACCAGCAGCGTGTAGCCGTCCGGTGTGGCGCGCGCCACCTTGGCCGAGCCGACCGTGCCGCCTGCGCCGGCGGCGTTTTCGATGATGACGGTCTGGCCCAGCGGCTTGCGCAGCGCCTCGGCCAGGTCCCGGGCGATCTTGTCGCTGGGACCGCCGGCGGAAAAAGGCACGACCAGCGTGACGGGCTTGTCGGGAAACTCGGCACACGCCAGCGAAGCGAATCCGAGCACGGCGAGGCCGGCGCCGCAGCGCCAAAGATGGGATATGTATCGCGTCATGGTCTTGTCTCCTTGGGGTTGTTTGTGTCAGGCCGACAGCGCCTGCATCTCGCGGTACAGATCGGCCTTGCCTTCGAAGCCGATGCCAGGCAGGTCAGGCAGCGTCACATGGCTGTTCTCGACCTTCACGCCATCGGGGAATCCGCCGAACGGCTGGAACAGGTCGGGGTAGGACTCGTTGCCGCCCAGTCCGAGCCCGGCGGCGATGTTCAGCGACATCTGGTGTCCGCCGTGCGGGATGCAGCGACTCGCCGACCAGCCGTGCTCCTTGAGCATGTCGAGCGTGCGCAGGTACTCGACCAGGCCGTAGCTCAGCGCGCAGTCGAACTGCAGCCAGTCGCGGTCGGGGCGCATGCCGCCGTAGCGAATGAGGTTGCGCGCGTCCTGCATCGAGAAAAGGTCTTCGCCCGTGGCCATCGGGTTCTTGTAGAAGTTGCGCAGCGCCGCCTGGAGTTCGAAGTCCAGCGGGTCGCCCGGCTCCTCGTACCAGAACAGGTCGTATTGCGACAGCGCCTTGGCGTAGGCGATGGCGGTTTCAAGGTCGAAGCGCCCGTTCGCGTCGACGCAGAGCTTCTGGCCGTCCTGCAGCACTTCCATGATCGAGTCGATGCGGCGAAGGTCTTCGTCGAGCGAGGCGCCGCCGATCTTTTTCTTGACGACCGTGTAGCCGCGGTCGATGTAGCTGCGCATCTCGTCCTGGAGCTTCCGGTGGTCCTGCCCAGGGTAGTAGTAGCCGCCCGCCGCGTAGACAAAAATCTTGCGGTTCGGCTTGCCGTCGCCGTAGCGGTCTGCGAGCAACTGGAAGAGCGGCTTGCCTTCGATCTTGGCCACGGCGTCCCACACCGCCATGTCGATCGTGCCGATGGCCACGGAGCGTTCACCATGGCCGCCCGGCTTTTCGTTGGTGAACATCGTGTTCCAGATCTTGTGCGGGTCGAGGTTGTCGCCCGTGTCGTCGACGAGCGACGACGGGGCCGCTTCGAGGATGCGCGGAATGAACCGCTCGCGCATCAGCTTGCCCTGGCCGTAGCGGCCGTTCGAATTGAAGCCATAGCCGACCACCGGCTTGCCGTCGCGGATCACGTCGGTGATCACCGCGACAAGACTCAGTGTCATCTTGCTAAAGTCGATGTAGGCGTTGCGGATGGGCGAGCTGATGGGAATGGTTTTCTCGCGGATTTCGACGATCTTCATGGCGGGCTCCAGGGGGCTTTGATTGAGAGCCTTGATGGTCCGCCGCACGGGGTTTTGGGGCCAATGCTCCTTTTCGCTGCTTCCATGCACTGGACGAACCGCACATGAATCTGATCTGGCTTGAAGACTTTGTGGCCTTGGCTGCCACGGGAAATTTTTCGCGCGCCGCAGAGGACCGCCACAGCTCCCAACCCGCGTTCAGCCGGCGCATTCGGGCCCTCGAGGAATGGATCGGCGCCGAGCTTTTCGACCGGAGCTCGCAACCCGCCCAGCTGACCGAAGCCGGCGAATGGTTCACCGGCGTGGCGCAGGAATTGATCGCTCGCGTCGCGCGGGTGCCGGGTGACGCCAAGAAGGTCGCCGAGGCCAGTTCGGTCACCTTGCGCATCGCGTCCACGCATGCGCTCTCGTTCACTTTTCTGCCGCGATGGTTGCGAAGCCTCGAATCGAACACGACGCTCGGGCCGGTGCAACTGATGTCCGACGTGCTCCAGCGTTGCGAAGCACTCATGCTGCAAAGCAAGGTTCAGTTTGTGTTGAGCCACGCGCACAGCAAGGCGCAAGGGGCGCTGGATGCGGAGCCGTACAGGTCGACCCGGATCGGTGAGGATCTGCTGATTCCGGTCTCGGCGCCGGACGAGAAGGGGCAGGCGCGCTATCAGCTCGCGCGTCGAGGCGACGCTGCGGTCCCCCTGCTTCAGTACACCGAGGAATCAGGGCTGGGACGCATCATGCGCGCCGTGATCGGCTGCAGGCTGGAGTCGGTTCCTGCGCAGGCCGTCTTCACGGCGCATCTCGCCTCTGTTCTCCGAACGATGGTGCTGGACGGCAGGGGGATCGCGTGGTTGCCGCAGACGCTGGTGGAGGACGATATCGACCAGGGTCGGCTTGTCGCTGCGGCGAGCAACGAGTGGGAAGTCCCCCTGGAGATAAGGCTCTATCGCGACAGCGAGCTTCTGGGGAAGGCCGCGAACGCGTTCTGGAACGCCGCCATTGGCGTGTGAGCGGGGCAAGGGCCTGATCGAAGACGCCGCTGCAGGCATGCGGCAGCTACACCACTTGCACCACAACCTTGCCCTTGGCGCGCCCACTGTCGACGTAAGCCAAAGCTTTGTGGGTGTCCTGAAACGGGAATACCTTGTCGACGACCTGGCGGATGGCGCCTGACTCGATGAGGGCCGTGATCTCGCGCAACTGCGCCCCATCGGCCCGCATGAAGACGAAGGTGTATTGGCCCCCGTTCTTCTTTGCCTTGTTCCTGATGCCGAAACTCAACAGGCGCAGCACTTGCCTGAGCGGCCAGGCCAGTCCTCGCGCGATGGCGAACGCCGGAGTGGGCGGCCCCGAGATGGAGATGAGATGCCCGCCCGGCTTGAGAACCTGGAGGGATTTGTTCAGCTCACCGCTTCCGAGGCTGTTCAGCACCACGTCGTAGTCGCGGAGCACCGTGGCGAAGTCCTGCTGCTTGTAATCGATGACGACGTCCGCGCCCAAGGCCTTCACCCAGGCGACGTTGGCCGTGCTGGTGGTCGTGGCCACGAACGCCCCGAGATGCTTGGCAAGCTGGATGGCGATGGTGCCGACGCCGCCGGAGCCGGCATGGATCAAAACCTTCTGCCCCTTTTTCAGCTGGGCGGTTTCGACCAGCACCTGCCAGGCGGTCAGGGCCACCAGAGGAAGAGATGCGGCTTCGACCATGCTGAGGTTCCTTGGCTTCAGCGCCAGCGACGATTCCTTGACGGCAATGAACTCGGCGAAGGTGCCGATGCGATCGTCGTCGGGGCGCGCATAAACCTCGTCGCCCGGTTTGAAGCTGCGAACGCGAGCGCCGACCCGCACAACCGTACCGGCCAGGTCGTTGCCCAGGATCAGGGGAAAGCGGTAGGGAAGAATCAGTTTGAATTCGCCGCTCTTGATCTTCGAGTCCAGGGCATTGATGCTCGCCGCGTGGATCTGGATCAGGACGTCATCGTCCCGCAGCTCGGGCACGGGCGTTTCGCCGATGCGGCCAACTTCATTCTTTCCGTAACGATCGATGATGAACGCTTTCATGGGCGACTTTTTTCCAGAGTGTTTGATTGAATGGGCTTCGGACAGCCCCGCTCCGCGGGGTGCGGTCGCCAAGGACGCCGTCGTTCAGTCATTGAGAAAGGCCAGCGCCTTGGGCACGAACTCGCCGTGGTACTGGAAAATCCCGCCATGCCCGGCGTCTTTGTAGATGACCAGTTGTGAGCCTGGGATGCGACGCGCCATGTCGTGACTGTTCACGGTGGGCACCATGATGTCGTTGTCGCCATTGGCGATCAACACAGGGATGCGGATGCCGCCCAGATCCTGGGGCGCCTGCCGGCCCCAGGCCTTGATGGCTTTCAGCTGCCGCAGGAAGGCAGGGGGCGTCGGCCCCTTGTCCCGCTCTGCCTTGCGCTCCTTCAGTCGCTCCAGAAAGGCTTTCGCGGCGTGGCGACCATTGGCCGTGGAGGTGAAGAACAGATAGGTCTTCGGATCGCGCAGCGTCAGCAAGCCCTTGACCATCAGCGGCCAGGAGACCGCTCCGACCCGTTCGATGCCTGTGCCGCCTGCTGGCCCCGTGCCGGTCAGGATGAGTCGGCGCACCAGGCCGGGGGCTTTCAGCACGATGTCCTGCGCCACGAATCCACCGAGGGAGAAGCCGAGCAGATCGATCTTCTCGAAACCCAGTGCGTGGATCAGCGCGATCGCGTCTCGTGCCATCGCATCGATGGTCACGGGTGCTGTTCCGCTTGAAGCGCCGATCCCCCGATAGTCGATGGCGATGATGCGATGCCTGCGAGAAAGCCCATCGACGATCCGCGGGTCGAAATTGTCGAGGACCGCGCCCCAGTGGTTGAGCAGGACCAGCGGCACGCCATCGCGCGGCCCCAGGTCGCGGTACGCGAATGCAGTCCCGTCGACATCGATCGAGAGGTTGGGAGCGTCGATGTAGGGCATGCGCGATCCGGTCAGGCGTTCACATCCACGATGGTGCGCCCCTGGACCCTCCCTGCGAGTACCTGGCTGGCGACGTCAGGAACCTCTGCCAATCCGATCACTTTGGTGGTCCGTGCCAGCTTGCCCAGATCCAGGTCGCTGGCCAGACGCGACCACGCCTGCAGCCGCGCAGGCTGCGGCGCATTGACCGAGTCGATGCCGGCGAGGGTGACGTTGCGCAGGATGAAGGGCAGAACCGATGCCGGCAGGTCCGCGCCCTGTGCGAGGCCGAAGGCCGCGACCACGCCGCGATACCGGGTCTGCGCCAGGACGTTCGCCAAGGTATGGCTGCCGACCGAATCGATGGCCCCGGCCCATCGCTCCTTGGCGATCGGTGCGCCCGCTTCGGACAGGGTGTGGCGGTCGATGACGTCCGCCGCGCCCAGCGCACGCAGGTAATCGGATTCATCGAGACGCCCGGTCGATGCGATCACGCGATAGCCCAGGCCCGACAGCAGCGCGATCGCCACGGAGCCGGCGCCGCCATTGGCGCCGGTCACCAGGATGTCGCCACGCTCGGGCGTCAGGCCGCCATGCTCCAGCGCGAGCACGGACAGCATGGCGGTGAATCCGGCGGTGCCGATGGCCATGGCGTCCCGGGTCGAAAAGGCCTCCGGCACCTTGACCAGCCAATCACCGCTCACCCGCGCCCTCTGCGCGAAGCCACCGTGGTGCGTCTGACTCAGTCCCCAGCCGGTTGCCAGCACACGGTCGCCCGCGACGAGGCCGGGATAGGTCGACGACTCGACGACGCCGGCAAAGTCGATGCCCGGAATCAGCGGAAACTGGCGAATGACCGGCGACCGGCCACTGAGCGCCATCGCGTCCTTGTAGTTCACCGTCGAGTACTCGACCGCGACGGTGACGTCGCCCGGCATCAGGTCCTCGTCGTTGAAGTCGACCAGGTTGGTTGAGATGGTGTCGCCGTTCTTGCTGGCGAGCAGTGCCTTGAATGTCATGTGCTGTCCCTTTCGTACTGGGGCTTTTGTCGATTCAGGCGGCGGTGCGATAGCGCTGCGCCACATGCGCCTGCCGGATGTCCGCGACCAGGGCCTGACGTGCCGCGTTCAGCGTTTCCCAGCGCGCGGCATCGTGCAGCGGCGGGATGGTCACGAGTTCACGGCGGTCGAATCCGGCCAGCGCGGCATCCACCAGCTCTTCTACTCCCATCAGGTCCGGCATCGCACTGACATCGACGCCCGCGCGCTCCCAGATCTCGGTACGGGTGCCGGCCGGCAGCACCGCCTGTACGTAGACGCCCTTGGGCGCGAGCTCCAGGCTCAACCCCTGGGACAGGAACAGCACGAAGGCCTTGGTCGCGCCGTAGACCGACATGCCGAACTCGGGCGCCAGGCCGACCACCGAGCCGATGTTGACGATCGCGCCTTTGCCGGCCTGCACCAGGCGCGGAGCGATGGCACTGGACAGCCGTACCAGTGAGGTGGTGTTGAGGGCGATCAGGCGGGCGACATCGTCTGTCGATTGGTCGATGAACGCGCCGGACAGCGCGGCCCCGGCGTTGTTGATCAGGGTGTCGATCCTGGCGTCCTCGCGCAGGCGCGTCTCGACGGCGGCCAGGTCGCCGGGCTGGGTCAGATCGGCCGCAAGGATATCGACGGCAACGCCGGTTTCCTCACGCAGGCGCGCCGCGAGCGTTTCCAGCCGCGCCTTGTCGCGTGCCACCAGCACAAGGTCGTGGCCGCGGCGTGCGAAGCGGTCGGCATAGATGGCGCCAATGCCGGTCGAGGCGCCCGTGATGAGAACAGTGGAAGAGGAGGTCATGTGTTGTGCTCTTGATGGGAAGTTGGCTCAATGATGTCGATCGTCATCTTTGTTGTCAAGGACTTTGATGATGAATAACATCAATGTATATTCATGGCTTCACTGATGGCACATCTAGAGAGGTCCTGGACATGAAGGTCACCAAAGCGCAGGCCCAGGCGAACCGGGCGCACATCGTCGAGACGGCTTCCACGCTGTTTCGCGAGCGCGGCTACGACGGCGTGGGAATCGCCGACCTGATGGCGTTCGCAGGCTTCACCCACGGCGGGTTCTACAAGCACTTCGAATCCAAGGCCGACCTGATGGCGCAAGCCGCGACCTGCGGTTTTGCGCAGACAGCCGCCAAAGCCGACGGCGCCGATGCGGTCGCGTTCGTCAAGCAGTACCTGTCCCGCGAGCACCGCGACGCGCCCGGCGACGGCTGCACGATGGCCGCGCTGTGCGCCGACGCCGGCCGCCAGCCGGAGGCGATCAAGACGGCGTTCGCGACCGGCATCGAAAGCGTGCTCGGCACGCTGGGCGCCCCGTTCGACGCGCCCGAACGAGGCAAGCAGCGCGCCAAGGCACGCGCCCGGCGGATCGCCCTCATTGCGCAGGTCGTCGGTGCCATCGTGCTGTCGCGGGCCTGTCCTGACGATTCGCCGCTCGCCGATGAAATCCTGGACGCCTGCCGCAGCGCCGTCCTGTCGGGACTTTCCCCGGCGGCCCCGGGCGCGTCGGATTCCCCGATCAGCTGAGTCCGTATGAAGTCTGCAGGCCAGAAGGGAACCGTGTCCATCGAACTGGTGCACGAGGCGATCCACGCCGCGGCGCTGAGAAACATGGACATCAGCAGCGTCCTCGAAAGCGCCAAGATCGACCGCGAGCTGTTGAACGCGCCGCGTGCACGCATCTCGGCGGCTGCGTACTCGCACATGTGGGTGGCGCTGGCCGACCTGATGGACGACGAGTTCTTCGGCCTCGACAGCCACGGGCTTCGCCGCGGCAGCTATGCGCTCATGACGCGCGCCGCCGTCAACGCCGACAACCTGGCGCATGCGCTGCGCCGCATCCTGAGGTTCCTCCACGCCACGTTGGACGACTTCCGCGGCGAGCTGGTCTGCGATGGCGACGAGGCGCGCGTCGTGCTGCATGACGGCGGCGTGCTGCGCCGGCTGTTCGGCTACGGGACCTGGTTCATCCTGGTCCACGGCCTGGCGTGCTGGCTCGTGCACCGGCGCATTCCTCTGCGCGAGATGCAGTTCCGATGCCCGCCGCCCGGCGACGACAGCCACTACCGCACGCGCTTCTGCGAGAACGTGAAGTTCAACGGCGAAACCACGCACATCAGCTTCGCCAGCGAGCTGCTGGACCTGAAGATCGCAGAGTCGCCCGCCACGGTCGACAACTTCCTGAGGGAAGCGCCGGCCAACCTGCTGGTCAAGTACCGCAACGATGCAAGCACCAGCGCCCAGGTGCGCAACAGGTTGCGCAGCCAGATGCCCGAGGCGTGGCCCGAACTCGAAAAGCTCGCGCAGGAACTCTGCGTTTCCGGCACCACGCTGCAACGCCGCTTGCAACAGGAGGGCGTGAGCTACCAGCGCGTGAAGGACGACCTGCGGCGGGACATCGCCATCGACCTCTTGTCGAGCGCCTCGCTGACGGTGGCCGAAGTCGCCGCGCGCACCGGCTTCCAGGAAACCAGCGCCTTCCATCGCGCCTTCAAGAAATGGACAGGCGTCAGCCCCGGCGCCTATCGTTCGTCCGCGCCCACGCCGGAATAAGCCGAAGCTGCGGCGCTCGCCGACGCTGGCTGGTGATGCCGGCATGTCCGAACGCCCCATCCAGATCGAGACGCGCGGGCATGGAAGCGCGCCGCCTGCAGAACTAACCTCCCGTCGACATCGCAACTCGCGATTGCAAAAACGACAGGAGACAAAACATGCAGCAGACCGGCAATCAGGTCGACATCCACGCGTTGGCGGGGCACTCGCGGTTCAACCGTTTCCACGGGCTCGTGCTCTGGTGGTGCGTGCTGATCCTGGTCATCGACGGCTACGACCTGGCGGTCGTGGGCGCCGCGCTGCCATCGATCATGAAAGACATGGGCGTCGATGCCACGAGCGCCGGCGTGGCCGGCTCGGCGTTGTTCGGGACCATGCTGGGCGCGATCTTCCTGGGCACCCTGGCAGACCGCATCGGCCGCCCTCGCATGATCGCGGTGTGCGTCGCGCTCTTCAGTGTCTTCACCGCGCTGACCGGGCTGGCCACCGAACCCATCGGCTTCAGCGTCGCCCGCTTCATCGCGGGCCTCGGCATCGGCGGGGTGTTGCCCATCGTGACCGCGCAGATGGGAGAGTTCGCACCGGCGAAGCTGCGCACGCGCCTGGTGACGATGGTTTTCGCGGGCTACTCCGTGGGCGGCATTCTGGTCGCGCTCACTGCCAAGCAGCTCATCGAGAGCCACGGATGGCAATGGGTGTTCTATGTGGCCGGCCTGCCCGTGCTGCTGATTCCGCTCATCCTGAAAACGATGCCCGAATCGCTGTCGTTTCTTCTCAAGAAGGGTGACCAGCGGCAGCTCGGCGAGATCGCGGCCCGGCTCGCGCCGGAGCAGCCGAACGCAGCCGGCACCGTGTATGTCGGCGCGTCCACCGACCGCTTGCACGACGCGCCAGTGCGCACCCTGTTCGACGCCGGACGCGCGTTCAGCACCGTGATGATCTGGGTGGCTTTCATGACGGGGCTGTTCATGGTCTACGCGCTGAACTCCTGGCTGACCAAGCTCATGGCCATGGCGGGATACAGCCTGGGCTCGGCCCTGAACTTCGTGATCGTCTTCAACGTCGGCGCGATCGTGGGCGCGATCGGCGGCGGCCTGCTGAGCGACAGGTTCAACATCAAGCATGTGCTGGTGGCGTTCTACGTGGTCGGGGCCGCGTCGCTGGCCGCGCTCGCGTACACGAAATCGACCGAGCTGCTGTTCGTTGCGGTGTTCGTGGTGGGCGCGTCCACGCTCGGAACGCAATTGCTGGCCTACGCGTATGCCGGCGATTTCTATCCACCGGCCGTGCGTTCGACGGGCGTCGGCTTCGCCTCGGGTGTCGGCCGCATCGGCGCCATTGCCGCGCCGATCCTGATCGGCTGGCTCGTGTCGCTGAGCTTGCCCATCGAGCAGAACTTCATGGCGATCGCGTTGGCCGGTGTCATCGGCGCGGCAGCGGTGTCGTTCGTGAACCAATCGCGCGCCGCGTCCACCCAGGCCAGGGCCGCGCGCGCAGCCACCGGCGAAGCAGGCCGTGTGGACGGGGCGATTCGCACGGCATCGAAATAGCAAGGAAACCTCAATGAACCGAATGATGGCGCCACCGCTGGATGCATACGCGCTGCGCGCAGCGGTCGACTGGGCCATTGCCACCCGGCGCAGCGTCCGGGCGTTCTTGCCCCTGCCGGTGCCCCGGGAAGAGGTCGAGGCGATCCTCTCGACCGCGCGCTACAGCGCCTCCGGCATGAACATGCAGCCCTGGCATGTGCATGTGCTGACAGGGCCTGCCAAGGCCCGTCTGTCGGCGGCGATTGCTGCACTCGACGACGACCCCGGCCGGTCGGGCGAGCTGCTCGAGCCCTACGACTACTACCCGCGCGAATGGTTTTCGCCGTACCTGGAGCGGCGCCGCAAGGTCGGCTGGGACCTCTACGGTTTGCTCGGCATCGCCAAGGGCGACAAGCAGCGCATGCACCTGCAGCACGGTCGCAACTACCGCTTCTTCGATGCGCCCGTGGGCCTGTTCTTCACGGTGGACCGCGAACTCCAGGAGGGCAGCCTGCTGGACTACGGCATGTTCCTGCAGAGCGTGATGGTGGCCGCGCGCGGCCGCAACCTCCACACCTGCCCACAAGCCGCGTTCCTGAAATTCCATCGCCAGATCGCGGACCTGCTGGACATTCCGGCCGGCCAGATGCTGGTCTGCGGCATGAGCCTGGGCTACGCCGACACCTCGTCGGTCGAGAACTCGCTCGTCACCGAGCGCGAGCCCGTGTCCGCCTTCACGACCTTCCACGACACCTCCAAGGAGACCACCGCATGAGCGCGCCATCCTATGCACGGGGCCTCGAACGCTGCGCGGCAAATCATGTGCCGCTCACGCCGCTGGGCTTTCTCGACCGCGCGGCGCTCGCGCATCCGAACCGCGTGGCGGTGGTGCACGGCGAGCTGACGCGAACCTGGGCGCAGACGCGCGAGCGGTGCCATCGCCTGGCGTCGGCGCTGGCGATGCGCGGCATCGCGCCGGGCGACACCGTGTCGGTGCTCGCGCCCAACACGCCGGCCATGCTGGAGGCCCACTTCGGCATTCCGCTGGCCGGCGCAGTGCTCAACGCGATCAACCATCGCCTCGACGCCGAAGGCATCGCGTTCATCCTGCGTCACGGCGAGTGCAAGTTGCTGTTGGTCGACCGCGAGTTCGCTGCCACGGTGGCCGCAGCCTTGAAACTGCTCGACAGTGCGCCTGCGGTCATCGACATCAACGACCACCTCGCACCACCGGGCGACCCCATCGGCGAGACCGACTACGAATCGCTGCTGGCGAGCGGAGACCCGGACTTTGCCGGCCGGTGGCCCAGCGACGAGTGGCAACCCATCGCCCTGAACTACACCTCCGGCACCACCGGAGACCCCAAGGGCGTGGTCGCCAGCCATCGCGGCACCTACCTCATGAGCCTGCTGCAGATCACGAACTGGGCGATGCCACGGGCGCCGAAGTACCTGTGGACCTTGCCCATGTTCCACGCGAACGGATGGTGCTTCACCTGGGCCGTCACCGCGGCTGCGGGCACCCATGTCTGCCTGCGCCGGGTGTCCGCCGAAGCAGTGCTGGAGGCCATCGAGCGCCACCAGATCGATCACCTCTGCGCAGCGCCGGTCGTGATGGCGATGCTCGCGGACACAGCAAAAGACACCCGGTTGCAGCGCCCCGTGCGCGTGCTCACGGCCGGTTCTCCGCCGCCGCTCGCCGTGCTGAATGCGGTGCTGGCGATGGGCTTCGACGTGGAGCACGTCTTCGGCATCACGGAGGTTTCGGGCACGCCCGTGAGTTGCGTGTGGCAGGACGGCTGGGACGACCTGGCGCCCGCTGAGCAGGGCGCGCTGCGCGTGCGCCAGGGCGTGCGCGCCGCCATGTTCGAAGGCCTCATGGTCGGCGACGCCGACACCCTCGAACCCGTCGTGCCCGACGGCAAGTCGGCAGGGGAGCTCATGCTGCGCGGCAACACCGTGATGATGGGCTACTTCAAGAACGAGGCCGCAACGCGCAAGGCGCTCGCGGACGGCTGGTTCCGCACCGGCGACGTCGCGGTCCTGCACGCCAACGGGTATGCGCAGATCACCGACCGGTCGAAGGACGTGATCATCTCGGGCGGCGAGAACATCTCGTCGGTCGAAATCGAAGATGTCGTCCATGGACACCCGGCGGTGCTGCACGCCGCCGTGGTGGCCCAGCCCGACCCCAAGTGGGGCGAGGTGCCGTGCGTGTTCATCGAACTCAAGACCGGTGTCGCCGCGCCCACCGAGCAGGAGATCATTTCGTTCTGCCGCGAGCGGCTGGCGCACTTCAAGTGTCCGCGCCGCGTGATCTTCACGCCCTTGCCGAAGACGGCCACGGGAAAGATCCAGAAGTTTCGCTTGCGCCAGCAGGCCGGAAGCCAGGACGCCATCACCCGGCTCGCCAGCCATGGCTGAGTGCGAAGCGGCCGCGGCCCTGGGGCCGGTCGGGCCCGGCTATCGCTTCTCGCGACCTCACACCTTCGACGAAGCGCAAGTGCGTGCCTTCGCGCTGGCCGCGGGAGACGAGAACCCGCTGCACCACGATGCCGCGTTTGCACAGGGCACGCGCTTCGGCGGATTGATCGCCAGCGCGACCCACACCACCTCGCTGTTGATGGGGCTGACCGCCAGCCACTTCGCCACGAAGGGGAAGGTGCTGGGCATGAACTTCTCGGTCGACCTGCTGCGTCCCGTGCGGGCGAGCGAGACCGTGCTCATCGAGTGGCGCGTGACATCGATGGCCACGCATGCGAAGGGCGGCTGCGTTCTCGAATTGCAAGGCGCGATCAAGAGCGCGGACGACCGGACCAGCGTGCTCGCACAAGGCACGGTGCTTTTCACGCCCGCCGCATGAGCGCTTTCCGCGTCAGCGTGCGCGTTCACGGGGGCATTGCCCCAACAATGAGACAAAAAATGAAGATGGCTCTTCTCACATGCCGACGCGACATGTGGCGTCCAGCTTCACCTGCACGTCGCCTGGCTAGGCGCCGTCACGCTGCGACGCAGCAGTGCCGGCACAGGGGCACCGACGAAAGCTAGTCCGATCCGCGCAGGCCCTCAAGCGACAGCACCTTCAACCCGCCGTACTCCACGCGGATGAGTCCCTTCTTCTGCAACGCGGCGAGCGCCGTGTTGACCCGTGGGCGCGACAGGCCCGCGATGGACGCGAGTTCCTGCTGCGTGATGCGCAGCATGTCGCCCACGCCGGGATACAGCACCGGATTGAACAGAGCGCTGAGGCTTCGCGCCACCCGGGCGTCGATGTCGGTCATGCGGTCGATTTCCAGTGCACCGATGAACTGCCCCAACCGCTCATTGAGCTGCCCCATCACGAAGCGGTTGAAGCCGATCGAGTGATCCAGCAGCCAATGGAAGGTGTCGACAGGAAGCGCCCCCACCAGGCTCAATCGCAACGCCTGGGAGTCGTAGCGGTAGGGTTCCCTCTTGATCATCGTGCCTTCGCCGAACCATCCGCCTGGCGGAACGCCCAGGAAGGTCATGGTCTGGCCGGCCTTGTTGTTGCTGCTCATCTTGAGCAGGCCGTGCAGCACGCCGAACCAGTAGGTCGCCGGACGGCCGAGGCGGCACACGTGCTCGCCGGGAAGAACCTCTCCGACCACAAGCTCGGCCACCGCGCGCTCGCGCTCTGCCGCCGACAGCGAAGGCAGCCACGGGATGCCTTGCAGTTCCGCGGTGGTGGCAGGACGCCGTCTTGCGGGGAGACTTTTGCTGGTGCTCATGAGAGATGGGGACGTACGGATAGGGAACTTCCCTTGGATTGTTATCGGCAAGACAAGTCCCCGTCAAAGCGGTTTCTACCATCGGCCCGAATTTCGATGCGCAGGCACTTCGCGCCATCGAGATCTCGAAGATCCGGTACCCAGGTACCTCACAAGGAGACAGCCATGACACTGAAATCGCTCGCACTGACCACCGCCTTGCTCGCCGGCGCCTTCGGCAGCGTGCTCGTACCGACGCCCGCACATGCACAAGCCAAGGAGCAGTTCTTTCCGCTGCTGGTCTACCGCACCGGCCCCTATGCCCCCAATGGCACGCCCCTGGCCAACGGCAAGCAGGACTACATCAAGCTCGTCAATGCCCGCGACGGCGGCGTCAACGGCGTCAAGCTGACCTACGAGGAATGCGAAACCGGCTACGCGACCGACAAGGGCGTGGAGTGCTATGAGCGGCTCAAGGGCCGCCCCGGCGTGGCACTCTTCGAGCCGCAGACAACGGGCGTCACCTTCGCCTTGACCGACAAGGTGCCCGCCGACAAGATGCCGCTCATTACGCCCGGCTACGGCCTCTCGATCTCGCAGGATGGTCAGTCCTTCAAATGGAACTTTCCGCTGATGGGCAGCTACTGGACTGCGGCCGACATCATCGTCCAGGGCCTGGGCAAGAAGGAGGGTGGCATGGACAAACTCAAGGGCAAGAAGATCGCGCTGGTCTATCACGACTCGCCGTTCGGCAAGGAGCCGATTCCGCTGCTGCAGGAGCGCGCGAAGATGCACGGCTTTGAGCTGCCGCTCATTCCGGTCACCGCGCCGGGCATCGAGCAGAAGTCGGCATGGCTGCAGGTGCGTCAGCAGCGCCCCGACTACGTGATCCTGTGGGGCTGGGGCGTGATGAATTCGGCCGCGCTCAAGGAGGCCGTGGCCACGGGCTATCCGCGCGAGAAGATGTACGGCGTGTGGTGGTCGGGCGCCGAGCCCGACGTCAAGGACGTGGGGCAGGGCGCGAAGGGCTACAACGCCCTCACGCTGCATGCCTCGGGCCAGCAACTGAAGGTCATGCAGGACATCCTCCAGAAGGTGCACGACAAGGGCAACGGCAGCGGGCCGCGGGACGAGGTCGGCTCCGTGCTCTACGTGCGCGGCATGCTGATGCAGATGCTCGCCGTCGAAGGTGTGCGCCGCGCGCAGGAACGCTTCGGCAAGGGCAAGGTCATGACCGGCGAGCAGGTGCGCTGGGGCCTGGAAAACCTGGCGCTGGATGCGAAGCGCCTGGAGGCCCTGGGGCTGGCCGACGTCATACGTCCTCTCGCCACCAGTTGCGCCGATCACATGGGTTCGGCCTGGGCGCGCGTGCAGACCTGGGACGGCAGCAAGTGGAACGCCAGCTCGGAGTTCGTCCAGGCGGACGAACAGATCATCAAGCCGCTGGTCAAGTCGAATGCCGACAAGTACCTGTCGGACAAGAAGATGACGCGCCGCGAAGCGGCCGATTGCCAGTCGTGATCCGAGCCGCTGCACCATGAAAACGCCCGAGCACACGAGGGGTGGCGACACCATCGCGATGTGCTTCGTGCGCGAAGCGTTGCACGAAGCCACGCAGCGCGGTGTCGACATCGGCGCCATCCTCGGCGCGGCCGGAATTCCGGCGGGGCTGTTGCACCAGGACCAGGCGCGGGTGTCGCCGGAAAGCTATGGCCGCATGTGGCACGGGGTGGCCGAGAAGACGGGCGACGAATTCTTCGGCATGGACTCACACGCGGTGCGCTACGGAAGCTTCGCGCTCGCATGCCGCTGCGCACTGGGCGCGAAGAACCTGGAACAGGCGCTGCGCCGGATCATGCGGTTCTACGGCGGCGTGATGGACGACATGCAGCCTTCCATCGAGCGGCAGCGGCAGCCGCACGAGGCTGCATTCCGTTTGAACGAACGGCCCGGCGCGCAGCGCCTGTTCGCGCACGGCACGATCCTGGTGATCTTCTTCGGCGTGGCCTGCTGGCTGGTCGGCAGGCGCATCCCCATCCTGCGCGCCGAGTTCTCGCCCGAGTCGCCCGACAGCCCCGAGGAGTACCGCCTGCTGTTCGGCCAGGAAATCCGCTTCGGCGCCGACCGCACGGCGCTGGTGTTCGAGGAACGATTTCTCGATCTGCCGGTGGTGCAGAACGAAGAGACACTGCAGCGCTTCCTGCGCGGCGCACCCACGAACTTTCTCGTCAAGTACCGCGACCAGGACAGCGCCGCGGCGCGGGTGCGCAAGGTCCTGCGAGGCACCGACGCGTCGGCGTGGCCGGATCTGCCAGACATGGCGCGAAAACTCCGGCTCGCCGAGAGAACACTGATACGGCGCCTCGCGATGGAAGGCGAGCCCTTCCAGGCCATCAAGGACACGCTGCGGCGCGATCTTTCGATCAGCCTGCTGAGCGACTCGGGCCTCAGCGTCAGCGAGATCGCCGCCAGGGTCGGCTTCGCCGAGCCCAGTGCGTTCCATCGCGCCTTCCGCAAGTGGACCGGCGCCAGCCCCGGGGCCTACAGAGCCACGCTGCCGGACTAGCCCGCTGCGCGCGAGGACATGGCAAATCCCGCCAATCACATTGGCGGGAACGCGCAATGCGCAATCGAAACCCGCGGCATAAAGTGCGGCCGAATCGGCCTCCCAAGTGCCGCACGAACACCACGAGAGACAAAGGACGCACCGTGCCATCGCCCCATTCTTCTTCGCCAGTTGCCGCCCCGGACTACGCGTCCTTCGTCGAGGCCTTCGACCTCGAAGACTTCAAGACATCGTTCGCAGGCAGCTTCGAGCACGGCATCAACGCCTGCGTCGAGACCTGCGACCGGCACGTCGCGCCGGGCCGCATCGCCCTGCGCTGGGAGGACAAGGACGGCAACACCTGCGAGCTCAACTACGAAGAACTGCAGGCCCAATCGGCGCGCTTCGCCAACCTGCTCGCAAGCCGGGGCGTCCAGCCCGGCGACAGGGTCGCGGGCCTGCTGCCGAGGATTCCCGAACTGCTTGCAGTGATCCTCGGCACATGGCGTGCGGGCGCGGTGTACCAGCCGCTGTTCACGGCCTTCGGTCCGAAGGCCATCGAGCACCGTGTCACGGCCTCCGAAGCGGTGCTGATCGTCACCGACACGGCCAACCGCCACAAGCTCGACGACAGCGCGACATGGCCCGGCATCGTCACGATCGCGCGCGGCGCGGACGAACACCTGCCGCCGGGCGATGTCGATTACCTGAGCGAAATGGCGCAGCAACCGCCATCGTTCGAGCCCGTCATGCGCGGCGGCGACGACGCCTGCATGATGCTGTTCACCTCGGGCACGACGGGTCTGGCCAAGGGCGTGGCCGTGCCGCATCGCGCGCTGATGGCCATCGGCATGTACATGCGGCTGGCCGTGGACCTGCGCGACGGCGAGTCCTACTGGAACATCGCCGATCCGGGGTGGGCCTACGGGCTCTACTTCGGCGCCATCGGGCCGCTGCTGAGCGGCAACACCACGCTCTTCTACGATGGTCCGTTCTCCGCCGAGACCGCCTACCGGTTGATCGAGAAATACGAGATCACCAACCTCGCCGGCGCACCGACCGCCTTCCGCCTCATGATGGCCGCCGACCCGCAACTGGCCGCACGCATTCGCGGCAAGCTGCGCGTGGTCAGCAGCGCGGGCGAGCCGCTCAACCCCGAGGTGATGCGCTGGTTCCGCGACGCACTCGATTGCCCGATCGGCGACCACTACGGCCAGACCGAGATCGGCATGGTGGTGTGCAACTTCCATGGGCTGAAGCACGCGGTGCATCCTGGCAGCGCAGGCTTTCCGTTGCCCGGCGTGCGCGTCGCGGTGCTCGACGACGCGGGCCACGAACTCGCACCGGGCATCCCGGGCACGCTGGCCATCGACCGCAGCCGCTCGCCGCTGTATTACTTTCCGGGCTACTGGAAGCAGGCGACGCAATCGTTTACCGGCGTCTACTACCTGACCGGCGACACCGTCGAGCTGAACGAGGACGGCAGCATCAGCTTCGTCGGGCGCGGCGACGACATCATCACGTCCGCCGGCTACCGCATCGGCCCCTTCGATGTCGAGAGCGCGCTCATGGAGCACCCGGCCGTCGCGGAGGTGGCCGTCATCGGCAAGCCCGACCCCGAGCGCACGGAGATCGTCAAGGCCTTCGTTGTCCTGCGCGCCAAGGTGGCGGCGAGCGAGGCGCTCGCGGGCGAACTGCAGCAGCTGGTGAAACGCCGGCTGGCCGCGCATGCGTATCCGCGCGAGATCGAGTTCATCGCCGAGCTGCCGAAGACGCCGAGCGGCAAGATCCAGCGGTTCATCCTGAGAAAGCAGGAAGCCGATCGGGCTTCGGCTTAGGAGCGCGGAACATGCTGCCCCGACTGCATCGCCATCGCTGGATGGACGAAGAAATCGACGCGTTTCGCGACCAGGTGCGCCGCTACATCGCCGGCGAGCTGTCGCCGCATCTCGACGGCTGGCGCCGCCAGGGCTTCATTCCGCGCGAGGTCTGGCGGCCGTTCGGGCAGATGGGTTTCCTGTTGCCCGAACTCGACGAGGCCTACGAAGGCGCCGGTGCCACGCTGGCCCATCAGCTGGTCGTGCAGGACGAGCTGGCCAGGGCCGAGTTTCCGGCCAACGTTGCCGTGCACTCGATTGCTGCGCACTACATCCTCGACTACGGCACCGAGGCACAGAAGCAGCGCTGGCTGCCCCGGCTTGCCAGCGGCGAGCTGCTGGCCGGCATCGCGCTCACCGAGCCCGGCTGCGGCTCCGATCTGAAGGCGCTGCGCACCCGCGCCCGGCGCGAAGGCAACGACTACGTGATCGACGGTGCCAAGACCTTCATCACCAACGGCTTCACAGCCAACCTGCTGGTGGTGGCGGTGCGCACCGGCGATGCCGGCAGCCGCGGTGTGTCGCTGGTGGTGCTCGAAACCGAAGACCTGCCGGGCTTTCGCGTCGGTCGGCGCCTCGAGAAGCTGGGGCAGCATGCGTCTGACACGGCCGAGCTGTTCTTCGACGGCATGCGCGTGCCGGCCGACCAGCTGCTGGGCGAGAAGGAGGGCGAGGGCTTCGTGCAGCTGATGAGCCAGTTGCCCTTCGAGCGCCTGCTGCTGTGCGTGCCGGCGGCGGCCGTGATCGAGCGTGCGCTGGAACTGACTGTGGCCTACACGCGGGAGCGCAAGGCCTTCTGCCAGACGGTGTTCGACTTCCAGAACACGCGCTTCAAGCTCGCCGAGTGCGCCACCATCGCGCACGTGGTGCGCAGCTTCGTCAACGACTGCACCCAGCGCATGCTCGACGGCACGCTCGACAACGAGGCCGCCTACATGGCCAAGTGGTGGTGCACCGAGCAACAGGGCAAGGTCGTCGACGAATGCCTGCAGCTGTTCGGCGGCTACGGCTAC
Source organism: Variovorax sp. YR752 (assembly GCF_943372545.1). Classification (NCBI taxonomy): domain Bacteria; kingdom Pseudomonadati; phylum Pseudomonadota; class Betaproteobacteria; order Burkholderiales; family Comamonadaceae; genus Variovorax; species Variovorax sp. YR752. Next base: position 34,936 of record NZ_CALRZC010000024.1, read on the forward strand.
ATGGCCGAGTACCCGATCGCCCGCCTGTACGCCGATGCGCGCATCCAGCGCATCTACGGCGGAACGACGGAAATCATGAAAGACCTGATCGCCCGAAAACTGGGTGCGTGACGCCAAGGGGCGCGCGCTCCGTAGCCAGGCGGATTCCCCATCATCGCAACGAAGGAACATCGATGAGCCGTATGCCGACACGCATTGCAAGTCTCGCCATGGCCATCTGGCATCGCGTGGGACGTCCGGGCCTGATTTTCGCGGTGCTGGCCGCTGTGCTTGGCGGGGCGGCGCCGGCAATGGCCGGACCCCTGCAGGACCCGCGCGAGGATGCTTTCTACACGCCGCCCGAAACGCTTCCGGACGGACCCCATGGCACCTTGATTCGCTCACGGCCGTTCATTCCGCTCGGCCTGCTGCTCGTCTCGGGTTGGCAGATCATGTACAAGTCCACCGACGCCAGCGGCAAGGCCATTGCCGTGACGGGCACGGTGCTGGTGCCGTGGACGCCGTGGTTCGCGGGCCATCGCCCGATCATTGCCTGGGCGCCAGGCACCCAGGGCGTCGCCGACAACTGCGCCCCTTCGCACCAGTATGCGATCGGTACCGAGTACGAGGCGATTGCAGGCGCCACGCCCCTGACACTGGCGCAGGGCTGGGCCATCGCCATGACCGACTACCAGGGCCTGGGCACGCCGGGCGATCATCCCTGGGTGGTCGGAAAGTCCGAAGGCCATGCCGTGCTCGATGCGGCGCTGGCCGCCCAGCAACTGGGCGCTGCAAGGCTCTCGGCCGACGCACCCGTCGGCATCATCGGTTACTCGCAGGGCGGGCATGCCGCGGCCTGGGCCGCGCAACTGCAGCCCGGCTATGCGCCTGCGCTCAAGCTCAAAGGCGTGTCGGCGGGCGCGGCGCCCGCGCGCCTCGATGGTCTGCTGTACACGCAATTCAACGGCGGCCTCTTCGGCGGCCTCGTTGCGTACATGGCCATCGGCATGAATGCCGCTTACCCGGAACTCGACCTGCAGTCGATCCTCACCCCGTACGGGCAGCATGTGGTGGCCGATCTGCGCGATAAGAAATGCACCATCGAAGCCGCCGCCACCTACCCGGGGTTGAGCGACGCGGTGCTGGTCGATCCGCCCGGCCTTCTGGCGCGGCCGAACTGGAAGGCACGCCTTGCCGAGAACCGGACCGGTACGCTGGCCCCCGCGGTCCCGGCCCTGGTGTATGGCGGCCTGCTGGACGAAGTCGTGCCGCATCAGGACGTCAAGCAACTGTTCGCCGACTGGTGCGCCCTCGGCGCCAAAGTCAACTTCCGCACCCTCGGCATCACCGAACACGCCACAGGCGGTGTGCTCGGCATGCCGCTCGTGCTCGACTGGATGGGACATCGCTTTGCGGGCGACAAGGTGGTGTCCGATTGCCCCTGACACGGTGGCTGCCGTCATTCATTTCATGGCACGGATCCGTTCATTCACAGGATGCGTGTTTGCACGCAAGACCGGTGCTCGTTTCCTGGCGACCACCGCGATCGCCACACTCGTTGCGTCCTGCGGCAGAGGAGGCGGTGGACGGGGTGTCTTCGGTGTTGCCTCGGGGCGTGGCGGCGGCGGGTTCAACGGGTCGATACCTGCGCTGAACTTCATCAGCCTGGGCGCGCTCCGGCAGGGCTACGTCGCCGTCGGCAGTGACTCGAGACACCAGGCCGTTGAAATCGATGCCTCGTGGGCCATCGACAACCCGCAGGCCGAGGCGCTGAGAAACGCGGGACCTGCGTCGGTTTACCGCAACCCCGACTGCCGATCCGCCGCCCCCACCAACTGCACCAAGCCCGGCCCGATCGTGTCCAGCAGCTGCGATTTCTTCCAGTGAAACCCCGGCACCGCGCAGTTGAACAGCAGCCGCCGCGGCCCGTAGCGAACGCGCGCCGCCGCTCCCGCAGCGAGCACGCCGAACCCTGAATCGCCGAGATTGATCGCGAAGCCGCGCTTGGCGTAGTTCGCGACGCTCTCGCGCACGCCTTCCATGCAACGCGCGTGCTCCTCAGGCCGTTCGCGCTTCACGCGGGCAAGGAACTCCTGGCGCTCGCCCGCAGGCAGCTGCGCCAGCCACGCACGCCCCATGGCCGTTTCGACGATGCCGCGCACGGCGCCCACGCCGGGGCGCTTGAGGGTGCCGCCTTCGTGGGCACAGGTTTCCAGGTAGACCACGTCGAGGTCGTTGGTCACGCCGACCGAGACCGCGCCTTCGATGCGGTCGGCCAGCTGCTGCATGGCCGGGCGCAGCATGGCCAGCAGGGGCGTGTTGATGACGTAGGGGTAGCACAGCGCGACGGCGGCGGGGCCGATGAAGTAGCGGTCGAGCCGCTCGTCGTGGTCCAGGAAACCCATGGCCAGCAGGGTGCGGCACAGGCGCGAGACGGTCGGGCGCGGCAGGCCCAGCTTGGTGGCGAACTCGCTGTTGGCGTGCGCGCGCGGATCGCTGACAAAGGTCTGCAGGATGAGCAGGCCTTTGGCCAGGGTGCCGGCAAAGTACGGGTCTTCGTCGCGTACCCGGCGCAGGTCGTCGGAGTCCTTCATGGGCTGGCGGCGATTCTGGGTGGGGCGGGGCATGGGTGTGAATCGCAGTTTCAATAATTGAAATTCAGTGCCGGTGATTGTGGACCTGCTTCCTACAGTCGCGCTCACCATGATCCGAGACACCCCCCACTTCGAGGCCCTGCGGGCCGACATCCGTGCCTTCGTTCGCGAACGCTGGCATCCGCTGGAAGAACAGGTCAGCCGCGACAACGACATCCCGCCCGACGTGGTCGACGAGCTCCGGCGCAAGGGCTACTTCGGCTGGAGCATTCCCGAGGCCTACGGCGGCCTGGGCCTGACGACCGAAGAGCTGGTGCTGTGCGCGATGGAGCTGTCGCAGTCGTCGGTGGCGCTGCGTGCCCGCGTGGGCACCAACACGGGCATCGGCTCCGAAGCGCTGGTGGCCGACGGCACCGAGGCGCAGAAGCAGCGCTGGCTGCCGCGCATGGCCACGGGCGAACTCACCGGCTGCCTGGCGTTGACGGAGCCCGAGGCGGGCTCGGAGGCGAGCAACGTGCAGACCACGGCGCGCCGTGAGGGCGACCACTACGTGCTCAACGGCAGCAAGCGCTTCATCACCAACGCGCCGGTGGCCGATGTGTTCACGGTCATCGCCCGCACCGAAGAAGGCTCGAAGGGCAGCAAGGGCGTGTCGGCGTTCCTGGTCGAGCGCGGCCCGGGCCTCACGACGGGCGAGCCCTACCGCATGATGGGCCAGGCCGGCTCGTTCGTGTCGGACGTGCATTTCAATGAATGCCGTGTGCACGCCGACCAGCTCATCGGCGGGCGCGAGGGCACGGGCTTCCAGACGGTGATGAAGGTGCTCAACAAGCAGCGCCTGCATCTGGCGGCGCTGTGCACGGGCCCGGCCATCCGCATGCTGGACCTGGCCATGGCGCACACCAGCAGCCGCAACCAGTTCGGCCAGGCGGTGGCCGACTTCCAGCTGGTGCAAGCCATGATCGCCGACAGCCGCACCGACATCTACGCGGCGCGCTCGATGATTCTCGAAGCGGCGCGTGCGCGCGATCGCGGCGAAGACGTGGCCCTGTCGGCCTCGATGTGCAAGTACTTCGCGTCCGAGATGTGCGGTCGCGTGGCCGACCGTGCGGTGCAGATGTTCGGCGGCTCCGGCTACGTGGCCGACTTCAGCCCCATCGAGCGCTACTACCGCGACGTGCGCCTGTTCCGCCTGTACGAGGGCACAAGCCAGATCCATCAGTTGAACATCGCCAAGCTGGCGCTGCGCGAGGCGGGCACGCGATGAACTCGCGTGCGGACCTCGCGGCGCAGGTGCGCGACTTCGTCGAGCGGCATTGCATTCCGCTCGAATCGAACGCCCACGTGCACGACCCGCTGGCGCTGGACGCCGCGCTGTCGCAGCTGCGCCCGGTCGCGCGCGAGCTGGGCCTGTACCTGCCGCAGATGCCGGCAGAGGAGGGCGGGCTGGGCCTGTCGTGGGTCGAGCGAGCGGCGGTGTTCGAAGAGGCCGGGCGCAGCTACCTCGGCCCGGCCGCGCTCAACTGCGCGGCGCCCGACCAGCCCAACATGATCAGCCTGCTGCGCCGGGGCACGCCCGCGCAGCAGCAGCGCTACCTGCGGCCGCTGGCCGAGGGCCGCATCCGCTCGTGCTTTGCGATGACCGAACCGGCCCCCGGCGCGGGCTCCGACCCGTCGATGCTGCGCTCCACCGCGCGGCGAGACGGTGATGGCTGGGTCATCGACGGCCACAAGTGGTTCATCACCGGTGCGGTGGGCGCGGCCTTCTGCATCATGCTGGCGCAGACGGAAGAGGGCCCCACGCAGTTCATCGTGGACATGGACCACCCGGGCCTTTCGCTGGTGCGCGCCATCAAGGCCATCGATCCGTTTGCCGTCGGCGGGCACGGCGAGCTGCGCTTCACGGCCTGCCGCGTGAGCGGTGACGCGGTGCTCGGCGAGGTGGGCTCGGGCTTCGTCGAGGCGCAGCAGCGGCTGGAGCCTGCGCGGCTGTCGCACTGCCTGCGGCTCATGGGCCGTGCACGGCGCGCGCTCGAGATCGCTCAGGCCTACGTGTGCGAGCGCACCTCGTTCGGCGATCGGCTGGCCGACCTACAGCAGATCCAGGCGATGGTGGCCGACTGCCACATCGACCTGCACGCCAGCCGGCTCATGAGCCTGGACTGCGCGCGGCGCATGGACGAGGGCTCGTCGGTGAAGACCGAGTCGGCGATGACGAAGGTCTTCGTGTCCGAAGCCCTGAACCGCGTGGCCGACCGCGCGGCGCAGATGTGCGGTGCGCTGGGCATGTCGGAAGACGCGCCCATCGCCCTCATCGTGCGCGAGCTGCGGCCGTTTCGCATCTACGACGGCGCTTCCGAGCTGCACCGCGCCACGCTCGGCCGTCGCTTCCTCACGCATTGAGACGCTGAACACACACAGAGAAACTGGAGACTGATGATGACGTCCTTGAGTAAAAAACTTTCGCACGTGGCCGCAGGCCTTGCACTCAGCCTGGCCGGCTCGCTGGCGATGGCTGCTTTCCCCGACCGTCCCGTGAAGCTGGTGGTGCCTTTCCCCGCCGGTGGCAGCACCGACCTGGTGGCGCGCGAGGTGGCGCTGGCGCTGGGCCATGCGCTGGGCCAGCCGGTCATCGTGGAGAACAAGCCCGGCGCCGGCAGCCTGATCGGCTCCGAGCTCGTCGCCAAGTCCACGCCCGACGGCTACACGCTGCTCATGGCGGGCCTGACCAACATCTTTCTGCCGTATGTGCACAAGGGGCTCAGCTGGAACCCGGTGGACGACTTCGTGCCCGTGGGCCTGGTGGCCGATCTGCCCAACGTCATCGCGGTCAACGCCAAGACGCCGTACCAGAAGCTGCCCGAGCTCATCGCCGCCGACAAGGCCAAGCCGGGCCAACTCGCCTTCGGCTCCGCGGGCCCGAGCACGCCGTCGCATCTGGTGTGCGAAATGATCAACCACCAGGCCGGCATCAAGATGCAGCACGTGCCCTACAAGGGGAACGCGCCCGCAGTGAACGACCTGATCGCCGGCCACATTCCGGTGATGTGCAACAACCTCGGCGGCACACTGCCCTACATGAGCAGCGGGCAGATCCGAATCCTGGCGCAGACCGGCCGCTCGCGCTCGCCCTCGGCGCCCGACGTGCCCACCTTCGCCGAGTTGGGCCTGCAGGGCTTCGACAGCGGCCTGTGGGTGGGCATCGTCGCGCCCAAGGGCACGCCCGACGCGGTGATGCGTCCGCTGCGCGCGGCGCTGGCCAAGGCCTTGCCTGCGGTGAAGGACAAGCTGGCCAAGTTGGGCGCGGCCTCGCTCGATCCGTCGCTGCCCGCTTACGGCCAACGCATCGCCGCCGACCGCAAGCTGTGGGACCCCGTGCTCAAGCGCGTCGACCTGAAGGGCAACTGATGGGCCAGCCTGCTGACCACGCCCCCCTGCGCGGAGTGCGCATCCTCGACATGGCGACCGTGCTCGCCGCGCCGTTCTCGGCCACGCTGTGCGGCGACATGGGCGCCGACGTCGTCAAGCTCGAACTGCCGGGCGGCGGTGATCCGCTGCGCGGACTCACGCCGGTGCACGAAGGCCATCCGCTGTTCTGGAAGACCGCCAACCGCGGCAAGAAGGGCATCTCGCTGGACGTGCGCAAGCCCGAGGGCCGCGTGCTGTTTTTGCAGCTCATCGCCGGCTTCGACGTGCTGGTGGAAAACTTCCGCACCGGCACGCTCGACGGCTGGGGCCTGGACATCGCCACGCTGCACGCGGCCAACCCGCGCCTCATCGTGCTGCGCCTCACGGGCTTCGGCCAGACCGGGCCGTATGCGCGCCGGCCGGGCTTTGCCCGCATCTTCGAAGCGATGAGCGGCTTCACGCACCTGACCGGCGAACCCGGCGGCCCGCCGCAGCACATGAACTACCCGCTGGGCGATGTGGTGGCGGGCCTGTTCGGTGCCTTTGCCATCAGCACCGCGCTGGCCGAGCGCAACGCGTTGCCGCGCGATCAGCAGCGGGGCGCCGAGATCGACCTGTCGGCCACCGAGGCGATGTCGCGCCTGCTCGATCCGCTGGCGGCCGAGCACCGCATCGGCGGCGTGGTGCGAGAGCGCACCGGCTCGCGTGCCACCTACACCGCGCCTTCCAACGTGTTCCGCGCAGCCGATGGCGTGTGGTTCACGCTGGTGGGCACGGGCGGGCCGATCTTCGCGCGCATCTGCCGCGCGATTGGTCGCGAAGACCTGCTCACCGATGTTCGCTTTGCCGACAACGCCGCGCGCATCCGCCACCTCGAGGCGCTTGACCGCATCATTGCCGACTGGTGTGCCAGCCTCCCATTCGCAGAGTTGGCCGTGCGGCTGGACCGCGAAGACGTGCCCTACAGCAAGGTGTATTCGATCGCCGACCTGCAGGCCGATCCGCACATGCAGGCACGTGGCGCCTTCATCGACGTGCCCGATGAGCAGTTCGGCACGGTGCCGGCACCGGCGGCGGTGCCGCGCTTCGTGGGCCGCGAAGGCGTTCGCCCGGCCGGCACGGGGCCGCGCACCGGGCAGCACAACGCCGAGGTGTACGGCGAGCTGGGGCTCGATGCGGCGCAGCTCGCGGCGCTGCGCGACGCGCAGGTGATCTGAAGCGCGCCTGCGCTTTGGCCTGCCTTGTCAGGTAGGCGTTTTGTCATGCCCGCTCCCGCGCCATCGCGGGGCGCCTGACTCCCCTAGAAAAGGGCGCTCCGCTCATGTGCGAACGCGGCCCGATTCCTACAGTCACCCCCATGCCGAACGCTTCTTCCCACGCCGGGAAGGCCAGCGGTTTCGGCCGGTCACGACCACTGGGGAATCCGCATGGAACCGCTCGAAGTTCTGCCCAGAACCGCCCTGAGCCTGCTGCGCGAAGACGCCGGCATGTCGTTCATGGAGTTCGCACTGATCGGTGCGCTGGTGGTGGTCGTGGCCCTTCTGCTGGTGCTCGCCTTGCGGCGCAGCGCCTGAGCACGGGGAGCCCGCCATGCAGGAACTCAACGCTGTCCTGGAACTGCTCGCGATGCTGGCGACCGACATCCGCATGCTGGCGCTCTTCGCGCTGCTCGGCGTGGCGGCTGTCAGCGACTGGCGCTCCTATCGCATTCCCAACTGGCTGACCTTCGGCGGCGCGTTCTTCGCCCTCATCTACGGAACGCTGGCGGCACGCACGCCGTCATCCGGTGCACTGGCCGCCTTCGGTGGCCTGGGTGTGGGCTTCGCAGCGATGCTGCCGTTCTATGCGCTGGGGATCATGGGCGCCGGCGACGTCAAGCTGATGGCCATGACCGGGGCTTTCCTCGGACCGCAGCAGACGCTGATGGCCTTGCTCTTCACTTTCATTGCGGGCGGCGTTGCGGCGCTGGCCTTCGCGATCCATCGCCGCCGCCTCGTCCACATGCTCGGCAACGTCAAGGCCGCGGCACAGGGCATGTTCATTTCCAGCATCGTGGGCGTGCGGCCCGACGGGCGCCTGCAGGCGGGCCAGTCCGTGGGCAAGTTGCCCTACGGCCTGTGCATTGCGGCGGGCACGGTGGTCCAAGTGCTGGCGCACCAGCTGGGCTTTGTCTAGCTCCTACATGTTTCACCTTTGGCGGAGGTTCGTATGAAGAACATCAAGGCGATCGGGCTGATCTTTCTGGCCCTGCTGTTCGGGCTGGCGGCCGCGGTCTACGCGACCGGCTGGGTCTCGCGGCAAAGCGGCATCGCGTCCAACAAGGTCGTGGTGGCCGCGGTCGACATCGACCTGGGCAGCCGCGTCAACGCGCAGATGCTGTCCACCGTCGACTGGCCCAGCGGCTCGATACCGAACGGCGCTTTCAGCGACATCAAGGCGCTGAACGACCGCGTGGTGAAGGTCGGCGTGTTGCGCGGCGAAGCGCTCATGGAGGGCAAGCTGGCGCCGGTGGGCACGCAGGGCGGGCTGTCGGCGGTGATCGCCAGCGGCAAACGGGCCATGACGGTGCGCGTCAACGACGTCGTCGGCGTCGCCGGCTTCGCGCTGCCGGGCAACTACGTCGACGTGATGGTCAACGCCCAGCAGGACAAGGGGCGCGGCGAAGACGCGCTGCAGATCAGCAAGACCGTGCTCGAGAAGGTGCTGGTGCTGGCGGTGGCCCAGGAGGCCAACCGCGACGACACCAAGCCGAAGGTCGTGAGCGCGGTGACGCTGGAGCTCTCGCTCGAAGACTCCGAGAAGCTCGACCTTGCACGCAGCGTGGGCACCCTGTCGCTGGTGCTGCGCAACCAGATGGACAAGACCACCGTCGCCACCCTGGGCATCACCAAGGGGCAGCTGTTCGGCGAGAAGAAGGACCTGGTGCCGGTCGTCGCTACCGCAGCTGCACCGGCCCGTCCGCGTGCACGGCAGGCAGGCCCCGCCACGCCGCGAGCCTCCGAGTGCGTGGAAGTGATCCAGCACGCCAGTCGCTCGCTCACCTGTTTCTGATCGATCGCCAGGAGGAACACCAAGTGCGCCCACTCACAACAACCATCGCCCGTCTGCTGGCGACCTTCGCGACAGTGGCGACACCCGCCATGGCCGCGGACGTCGTGGCAACCGCCCCGGTCACGGCCGCCGCCATGCCTGCGCCCGCTGCACTTGCTGCTGCGGCAGCGCCCGCAGCCCCGGCCAGCCGGCGCTGCACCGCCATCATTCCGGACAGCGAGCCGACCTATGCCGTGCTCGGCAAGTCGGTGGTCATTCCGTTGAGGGTGCGTGCCGTGCGCATCGTGGTCAGCGGCCAGCCCCAGGGCCAGGCGGCCGCGCCGGCGGCACCGCAGGGCGCGGCGGCGCCCCCCGTGCCCAAGAGTGAAGGCGTCGGCGACATCGAGGTCACGCTGCTGAGCCCGACCGACCTGTTCTTCCGCGGCCGCCAGGCCGGCTCGATGAACGTCGTGCTCCAGAGTGCCGACGGCACCTGCCACATCAAGGACGTGATCGTCACCATCGATCCCGGGGCGCTGCAGGCCAAGCTGGCCGAGCTGATGCCCGAAGAGCGCGGCATCCGCGTGCGCAGCGCCGAGCGCTCCATCGTGCTCACCGGCGAGATCAGCGACGCGCTGAAGCTCGACGACGTCATGAGCCTGGCTTCGGCCTACGGCGCCGACGGCAAGAAGGTGGTGAACCTGCTGCGCGTCGGGGCCCCCCAGCAGGTGATGCTCGAAGTGAAGATCGCCGAGGTCAGCAAGACCCTGCTCGACCGGCTGGGCGCGCGTGTCGGCATCTCGCGCATGAGCGGCGGCGGGCTGCACAACTACTCGCTGATCTCCAATTTCCTGAGCGCGGGCGGCGGCCTGGTCGAGGCGCTGCGCATCGGCCGCGGCGTGGTGACCATCGACGGCCAGAAGGACGACGGCCTGGTGCGCGTCCTGGCCGAGCCCAACATCATGGCCATCAGCGGCCAGAACGCCAGCTTCCTGTCGGGCGGCAAGATCTTCATTCCGGTATCGCAAACCGGAAGCGGCGCCAACGGGAGCACCATCACGCTGGAAGAAAAAGAGTTCGGTATCGGCGTCAAGTTCATGCCGACGGTGCTCAACGGCGACCGCATCAACCTGAAGATGGTGTCGGAGGTGTCGGACCTGACGCAGACCGGCTCGCCCTTCACCACAGTCGGCGGCGTGACGTCCGTGCTGCCGTCGCTCACGGTGCGGCGCGCCGACACCACGGTGCAGCTCAACGACGGACAAAGCTTCGTCATCGCCGGCCTGATCAAGAGCAACGCGACGGAGGCGGTCAAGCGCTATCCGGGCCTGGGCGAAGTGCCTGTGATGGGCGCGCTGTTTCGCAGCACCGAGTTCCAGAACGAGCAGACCGAGCTGATGTTCGTCATCACGCCGCGCCTGGTGCGTCCGCTGGCCGAGCCGCCGCGCGTGCCGACCGACAACCACGTGCTGCCCAGCCGCGCCGAGATGTACCTGAACGGCGCCCTCGAAAGCAGCACCCCGGCCCCTGCCGCCCCGGCCAGCCAAACCCCGTGAGGAGCCCCGCCATGTTCATCCGATCGACACCCCTCGTGCTCGCATGCCTCCTGGCTGCAGGCTGCTCGAGCGTCACGCCCCACTACGACGCGCGCTTCGGCGAGGCCGTGCGCGACGCCAGAAAGAAGATGACGCTCAACCCGAACGCCGGCAAGAACGGCGATCCGGTCACAGGCATGGACGGCCGCGCGTCGCGCGAGTCGATGGTGCAGTACCACGAGTCTTACAAGAAGCCACCACCGGCAGTCAATGTCATCAACATTGGCGGGCAGATCGGTGGCCAGGGCGGCGGCTCGGGGAAATGAAAGACCGCGACTTTGCGGACCCGTTCCACATCAGCTTCCACATGGAAAGGAGAACGCCACGACACGCATGACATTCGATCTCCCTGTTTTTCAATGTGATTTTCTGTAGTCCATCCCTTGAAAGGAAAGAGCCATGAACAAGTTTTTCCAGACCCTCGGTCAATCCACGAACGGTTTCCTGCGCGACGAAGAAGGCGCCCAGGTCGTCGAGTACGCGCTGATCATCGCGGTCGTCTCGATCGCACTGGTCGTTGCCCTGAAGGCCCTCACGGCCGACGATGGCGACTTCGGGACCTTCATCACCCGTGTCGGAACCTGCCTGACTTCGACGACGGGCGGCTGCGTCTGAAGTGTGTTGGGAGGGCGGAAGAAGGTGGGCTTTACCTCGAGGCTTGCTTTCTTCCGCAATTTCCGGTGCCTTTGCGCAATTTCCGTCCACAACGACACGAGGTCATCACCATGTTCAAGTCATTGCTGACAGACGAGGACGGCGCCCAGGTGGTCGAGTACGCCTTGATCATCGCCGTCATTTCCATCGTGCTGGTGATCGCGCTGCAACCGGCCACGATCGCGACGAGCATCGACGGCTTGCACGTGCGGTTGGTCGCGTGCCTGAACGGGAACGGCTGCGCCTGACGCATCCGGTGTCCTTCTTTTTATCGCCCAGTCCGAGGACCGATCATGAAAGCCAGCCGCTCCCCTCGCCGCCAGCGCGGCGCGATGATCATCACGGTCGCGCTGTTCATGCTGTTCCTGCTCGGCTTCATGGGCATCGCGCTCGACTTCGGCCGGCTCTTCGTCGCCCGCACCGAGCTGCAGACAGCGGTGGACAGCTGCGCGCTGGCCGCCGCGAATGAACTCAATGGGGAAAGCACGGCCATCAGCAGGGCGCAAAGTGCGGGCCAGACCGCCGGCAATGCCAACAACGTGAACCTGCAGTCGGCCACCTGGAGCGGCCAAGGCAAGCTCCAGGTGGCCGACATCACGTTCCGCGATGCGTCCTACGTGGTCACCACCGCATCCGCCAACGCACGCTATGCGCAGTGCACCCACACCCAACCCAACATCCAGATCTGGCTCATGCAGGCCATGGGCGCGTTCTCCGGCGATTACGCCAGCTATCCATCCACGCGCAGCGTCGCAGCCAACGCCGTGGCAACCCGTGGCAGCGCCCAGACCACGTGTCCCATTCCGGTCCTGGTCAAGCCCAGGCCCGGCGGTACCGCCCCTGACTACGGCTTCGTCCGGGGCGAGTGGTTGACGTTGATCAGGGCCCAGAACGCGGCGGTCGGCGGTCAGATCGGCTGGGCCAACCTCAACGGCACCAACAGCGCCGACGAAACCCGGGATGAATTGAGCGGCAGCGACTGTGAGACCGAGATTGGCGACCCGATCGGCACTCCCGGCGTGCAGGCCGTGATCGCCGAGGTCTGGAACGAGCGCTTCGGCATCTACAAGAACAGCGGCAGTCCGAGCGCGGGGCGTCCGGACTACACGGGCTACGCCTACACCACGACCAACTGGCCCGCGCGCTCAGACGGCACGCCACCCAATGCCTACGACGGCAGCCCGCCTCCCGGTGCGCCAGCCAGCGCGAAGAACTTCGTGACCAAGCGCGCGGCCTTCGCGTCGTGCGACGACACCGGAACGAGCCTGAGCGGCTGCGAAACGCGCACGGGCCTGACGCTCAACAGCTTCCAGAAGCTCGCGGCGCCCGGCAACGTCGCGGGGGGGCACAGGCAGTACGGCATGGACCGCCGCATCGTCACGGCACCGGTGGTCGATGGGTCGTCCCACGTCATCGATTACCTCTGCTTCCTGATGCTCCAGCCGCTGCAGATTCCCATGGGCGACACGCAGCTCGAATACCTCGGCAACGCCGGCGTGGTTTCGCCGACGTCGAGTCCCTGCACCACGAGCGGTCTCCCCGGTGGTTCGGCAGGCCCGCTGGTTCCCGTCCTTGTGAGGTGAGCGCCATGACGACGAAGACAACCTCTTTCCGCCGGCAACGCGGCGCCGCGCTGATCGAGCTGGCGCTGATCATGCCGCTGCTGCTGCTGCTCACCTTCATCACCACCGAGTTCGGGCGCGCCATGTACGAATACAACACGCTCACCAAGTCGGCCCGCGACGCGGTGCGCTATCTCTCGGTGCAGACGCCCGGCACGAAGATCGCCGAGGCGCGCAACCTGCTCGTGTTCGGCAACACCGTCGACACCGGCGTGCCATTGGCGCGCGGCCTGAGCCTGGCGAACGTGCCGGCCGACACGTGCTGCACCTGGCAATCGGCGGGGGCGGACCCGATCATCAACACGGTCACGGTGCGTATCACCGGCTACACCTTCCACTCGCTGTTTCCGTCGGTGTTCGGCGTGCAGTTCGCCGACGCCAACGGCAACATCGTCTTCAGCAACATCACCGCCACCATGAGGGCGCCATCATGAGACACCACGCCAAGGGCGCGACCACCCTCGAGTTCGCGCTGGGCCTTCTGATCTTCCTGATGCTGGTGCTCGGCATCGTGGACTTCGCCCGCATGCTGTTCACCTGGAACGCGGCCAACGAGGCGACGCGCGCCGGCGCGCGCTATGCCGTGGTGTGCGACGACACCACGAAGCAGGACCTCGTGCTCGCCCGGATGAAGGCCTTGCTGCCGCAGGTGCAGACCGTGAGCGTGGACTGGGTTCCCTTGGACTGCACGGCGAGCACCTGCCAGGGTGTCACGGTCAGCATCACCGGCCTGAACTACCAATGGATCTCCCCGATCGTGGGGGCCGTTGCGCCGCTCATCCCGATGCCGGGTTTCTCCACCTTCCTGCCCCGCGAGGTCATGCGGCAAGACCCGCACAGCGCGGCCATCTGTTCCTGACAGCACACCGGACACGACCATGAAGATCGCCATCGTTTCTCCCAATCCGAACCACCTGCAGGACATGCGCAAGGTGCTGGAGCCGCGCGGCCATGCCGTGTCGCTCTTCGAAGGCGGCAAGAGCCGGATGCAGGCGGTCGTCGAGAAGGTCGCGCCCGACCTGATGCTGGTCGACGGCATGTGCTGCGACCCGCAGGAGCTCTCGCTGGTGGAGGCGCTGACCTTGCGGCATCCGACGGTGGCGGTGGTGCTGCTGTGCGCGATGCAGACGCCCGAATTTTTGATCCACTCGATGCGCGCGGGCGTGCGCGAGGTGCTGCCGTCGCCCGCCGACGCCGCCGCGCTCGAGGCCGCCGTCGACCGCATTGCGCTCAAGATGGCCGGATCGCAGGCGCGCAGCCCGGGGCGGGTGGTGGCGTTCATGCCGTGCAAGGGCGGCAGCGGCGCGACCTTTCTGGCGACCAACATCGCGCACCAGCTGTCGCGCGAGCGCTCCGTGCTGCTGATCGACCTGAACCTGCAGTTCGGCGATGCGCTGTCGTATGTGAGCGACCTGCGCCCGACCGCGACGATGGCCGACGTGGCGCGCGACATCGCGCGCCTCGATGCCTCGCTGCTTGCGGCGAGCGTGGTGCGCGTGTCGCCAAGCTACAGCATCCTGCCCGCGCCCGAGGACCTGGCGCGCGCGATGGACGTCAAGGCCGAGCACATCGACGCCATCCTGCAGGTGGCGCTCGCGCAGTACGACTTCGTGATCTTCGACCTCGGCACGCGCATCGACACGCTCACGCTGCGCGTGCTCGACCGCGCGGAGCGCATCTTCCCCGTGCTGCAGGCCAGCCTGCCGCACATCCGCAACGTGACGCGGCTGGTGCAGGTGTTCAAGTCGCTGGGCTACGCGCCCGGCAAGGTCGAACTGCTGGTGAACCGCAGCGCCGGCGGCGGCGAGATCGGGTTGTCGGACATGCGCCGGTCGCTGCCCGGTGCGACGTTCACGACGGTGCCGGACGGCGGCAAGGACGTCGATGCGTCCATCAACCGCGGCGTACCGCTGGCGGAGATGTCGCGCGGCAGCGCGCTCGCCAAGCGCCTCGACGAGATCGCCCACACGCTCAGTCCGCGCCCGGAGGCGACGCCCGGCTTCATGGGGCGGCTGTTCCGCCGTGCCTGAGCCGGATCGGATTCCATCAATACCCAGGCGGAGGTGCCAACCATGTCATTCAGGGACCAACTCAATGCGATCGAGGGCGATGCCGGCGGGCGGCCCGTGGGGCCAACTGGGCCGGTCGTCGAGCTGACCACGTCGCCTTTCGCCTCGGACACCTACAAGCAGCTGAAGGAGCGCATGCACCTGAAGCTGCTGGAGCGCTTCGACCTGGCGGCGCTCGAAACCCTGCAACCCGACGCCCTGCGGCAGGAAATCTCGACGATGGTCGGGCGGCTCCTGCAGGAAGAGCCCGAGGCGCTCAACGACATCGAGCGGCGCACGCTGATTCGCGACATCCAGCACGAGATGCTGGGCTTCGGGCCGATCGAGCTGCTGATGGCCGATCCGACCGTGTCCGACATTCTGGTGAATTCGCCCACCAGCATCTACGTGGAGCGGCGAGGGCGGCTGGAGCTGACCAACGTGAGCTTCACCGACGAGAAGCACCTGCTGCGCATCATCGATAAGATCGTCTCGCTGGTCGGGCGCCGCATCGACGAGTCCAGCCCCATGGTCGATGCGCGGCTGCCCGACGGCTCGCGGGTCAACGCCGTCATTGCGCCGGTGGCGCTCGACGGACCGATGATGTCGATCCGTCGCTTCGCGAAGATCCCGCTGCGCATGAACAACCTTGTGAACGACCTCAAGTCGCTCACGCCGCCGATGGCGCAGATGCTCGAAGGCCTGGCACAGGCGAAGGTCAACATGCTGATCTCGGGCGGCACCGGCGCAGGGAAGACCACGCTGCTGAACATTCTCTCGGGCTTCATTCCGGAGTCCGAGCGCATCATCACCATCGAGGACGCGGCCGAGCTTCAGCTGCAGCAGCCGCACGTGGCCCGCATGGAGACGCGGCCGACGAATATCGAGGGCAAGGGCGAGATCACGCAGCGCGCGCTGGTGCGCAACGCGCTGCGCATGCGGCCCGACCGCATCGTGATCGGCGAGGTGCGCGGCGCCGAGGCGGTCGACATGCTGCAGGCCATGAACACCGGCCACGAAGGCTCGCTCACCACCATCCACGCCAACTCGCCGCGCGATGCGCTGGCGCGGCTCGAAAACATGATCGGCATGGCGAACCTGAACCTGCCGCACCGCACCGTGCGCCAGCAGATTGCCTCGGCGATCACGGTGGTGGTGCAGGTGCTGCGGCTGATCGACGGGCGACGCAAGGTCACGAGCATCCAGGAGATCACCGGCATGGAGGGCGAGATCGTCACCATGCAGGAGATCTTCACCTTTCACCAGACGGGCATGGGGCCCGACGGCCAGGTGCGCGGCCATTTCCACGCGACCGGCGTGCGGCCGAAGTTCATGGAGCGGCTGCACGCGTTCGGCGTGGAGTTGCCCGACCACATCTTCGATCCCGAAAAGCACTTCGAATAGGAGCTCGCCATGTTCGACAACCTGGGTGGTGACACGCTGATCACGGTCACGGTGCTGGTCTTCGTGACCGCGCTGCTCATGATCGAGGGGCTCTATCTGCTGTGGCGGTCCTACAAGGGGCCCGACGCGCGCAAGATCGAGAAGCGGCTGCAGGCGATGTCCGCCGCGGTCGACCGCACGTCGCAGGCCCATCTCGCCAAGGAACGCATGCTCAGCAGCGTGCCCTGGATGCAGCGCCAGTTGCTGGCGCTGCCGCGGGCGCACCGGCTGGACCGCTTCATCCTGCAGGCGGGCCTGGAGTGGACGGTGTCCAGCTTTCTGCTGGCCTGTGGTGTGCTCGGCGTGTTCGCGTTCTGTGCCGTGTGGCTGGCGCACCAGCCCGTGATGCTGGCGCTTCTGGCTGGGGCCTTGGCGGCGGCGCTTCCCGTCTTGTACCTGCAGCATCGGCGCAGCCAGCGGTTGGAGCGCCTCGAAAAACAGCTGCCGGACGCGCTGGACCTCGTGACGCGCGCCCTGCGCGCGGGCCACTCCTTTGCCAGCGGCCTGCAGATGATCGGCGAGGAAATGCCCGAGCCGATTGCCGGCGAGTTCCGCCTGGTGGCCGACGAGGTGAACTTCGGCGTCTCGCTGCAACAGGCGCTGACCAACCTCAGCGAACGCGTGCCGCTCACCGACCTGCGCTACTTCGTGGTGTCGGTGCTGATCCAGCGCGATTCGGGCGGCAACCTGACCGAGGTGCTGGGCAACCTGAGCCGGCTGATTCGCGCGCGCTTCAAGCTGCTCGCGCGGGTGCGGGTGCTGTCGTCCGAGGGGCGGCTGTCGGCCTGGATCCTGGGTGTCATGCCGTTCGCGCTGGCGGCGCTCATGAACATCTTCAATCCCGAGTTCATGTCGCCGCTGTGGACCGATCCGATCGGCCAGTCGGTGCTGCGCTACATGCTGGTGCTGATGCTGCTGGGCATCGTGCTCCTGCGCAAGATCGTGAAGATTCGCGTCTGAAGGAGAAGCGCCATGGCCCTGCTGTTCCCCATCCTGGTTTTTCTGTCCGTGTCGCTGGCCATTGTCGGCCTGGCGGTGTGGTTGTCCCCGACGCGCGCCGCGCAGCGGCTGCAGGCGGTGACGCTGCCGGCCGGCAAGACGGCCTGGACCGAGACGGCCGTCAAGCTCGTCGGTCCGTTCGCGCAGCTGTCGTCGCCGACCAGTGACGCCGACCTGTCGCCGCTGCGCGTGCGCTTCCTGAACGCCGGCATTCGCCATCCGGATGCGACCCTCGTCTACTTCGGCCTGAAGACGCTGCTGCCGCTGGGCTTCGCGGCCGTCGCGTTCCTCGTGCTGCGCGCGACGGGGTCGGAGGGCGGCATGACGATGCTGCTGTGGCTCGCGCTGGCCGCGCTGGCCGGCTGCTACCTGCCCAACCTGGTGCTGCGCCTGCGCATCCGTGCGCGGCGCCGCGAGATCTTCGAGAACTTTCCCGACGCGGCCGACCTCATGCTGGTGTGCGTGGAGGCGGGGCTCGGGCTGGACGCCGGGCTGGCCAAGGTCACCGAGGAAATCGAGATCAAGAGCCGGGCGCTCGCGCAGGAGCTGCACTGGACCAACCTGGAAATGCGCGCGGGCGGCACACGCGAGAAGTCGCTGCGCAACCTGGCTCTTCGCACGGGCGTGGAAGAAATAGGCACCTTCGCCACCATGCTGACCCAGGCGGACCGCTTCGGTACCAGCATCGGGGAGTCGCTGCGCGTGTTCTCGGACGACCTGCGCCACAAGCGCCAGGTGCGCGCCGAGGAGCTGGCGGCGAAGGTGCCGACCAAGATGCTGCTGCCGCTGGTGGTGTGCATCTTCCCGTGCATCTCGCTCGTGATCCTGACGCCGGCGGCGATCCGCGTGATCCGGATGATTGGGCCGATGCTGGCCGGGCATTAGCGAGGGGCGCGCACGCGCCGCAGCAGCAGCGACTGCGCGGTTCAGTGCGCCTGCGTGTCGAGCTGATGCTTGACCGCGTAGATGTACAGCTCGAGCCGGTTCGTGAGGCCCAGCTTCTGGTAGATCGCGCACAGGTGGTTGCGCAGCGTGTGTTCGGTGACGAAGGCGCGCTCGGCGAGCGCCTTGTTGGAGGCGCCGCAGCCGGTCGCGACGATGCGGATGATCTCGCGTTCCTTGTGCGTCAGCGTGGCCTGCCGCGCCGTGTCGGAATCGGCCTTCGGCGGCTTCTTCGCCGCCGTGAGCTCGGAGAAGACGCGCCCCATGGTCTGCGCGTCGACGCAGAGCTCGCCGCGGAACACGCGCTCGATGGCGTCGAGCAGCTGCTGCGCCGAGGCGTCCTTGCCCACCACGCCGCGTGCGCCGCGCAGCACGGCCAGGTCGAGCGTGCGCTGTTCTTTTTCCGCCGTCAGCACCATCACGCGCGACACCTCGTTGGCCAGCAGCCGCGGCAGGATGTCCAGCGCACTGTGGCCGTCCAGGTCGAGGTCGAGCACGATGACATCGGGCGCGAGGCTTTGCGCCGTGGCCACCGCTTCGTCGCAACAGCTGGCTGTGCCGACCACCTTCATGCGCGGCTGTTCGCCGTCGATCAGCTTCGACAGGCCCCAGAGCATGGTCTTGTGGTCGTCCACGAGCAGGACGGCAATAGGGTGGTCAAGGTGGTCAAGGGTTTGCATGACGGACTCCTCCAGTGTCTGCGGCGCGGTCAGATCGGGATTTCGATCCGCACCGCCGTGCCGCCGTTCGCGCATCGGTCGACATGCGCCTGGCCGCCCAGGGCCGCGGCGCGCTCGGTGAGAGAGCGGGGATGGAAAGCGGTGAAGCTTTCCTGGCAGGCGTCGTTCTCGATGCACAACGCCAGCTGGCCGTTCTTGCAGTCGATGCGCACGCTGCCGTGGCGTGCATGGGTGTGCTTGCAGATGTTGTTGAGCCCTTCGCTCACCATCTGCAGCAGCTCCGCGGTCACGCGGTCGTCCAAGTGCAGCGGGGCATCGATGGCCATCACGATGTCGATGTCGATGCCGTACAGGCCCTTGATCCGCGCGGCCTGGCGTTCGAGGTGGGGCCGCACGAGCCCGCAGGCATCGTCGGCGCCGTGCCTGACTTCGCCAGCGTAGCGGCGCAGGTCGGCAATCACGCCGTCGGCCACGTCCGAGAGTTTGTCGAGGTCTTCGCGCAGCGGGTTGTCGGCGCCGGCCCGCTTGCGCAGCGCGCACAGGCCCATGCGCAGGCCGATGTAGGGCTGGATCGCGGTGTCGTGCAGGTCGAGTGCGATCTTCAGGCGCTCGGTCGATGCGGCTTCCGAGGCCATCCGGTCGAGCACCTCGATGGTCTCGATGACCGGGAAGATCTGCGCCATGAGGTGGGCGAGGAACATCGCGTCGGACTTGCCGAGCCGCCCGTCGCGCGACGAGATGAACACCCGGCCTTCGCCCAGGCGCATCGGCAGCGGCGCGCTGATGAAGGCGCGGGCCTCCAGCATGGCGGCGATCGTGCTGCAGCGCTGCGCGCCTTCTGCGTCGGCGCTGCGCCAGCCGGTAGTACCCGCTTCGAAGACTTGATGCTGCGCGCGCAGGTGGTTCAGCGGCCAGGGCAGGCGGTGGCTCAGCACGATGCTGTCTGGCGCCAGGGCCATGAACGGCGATGCCGTGAGGCGGCCGATTGTCTCGATGCGTACCTGTTCGCAGGCGTCGTCCTCGCGCAGCGTGCGCAGCAGCCAGGTGCCGGTGGCGCGGTCGCGCGTCAGCAGGATGCAATGGCTGGCCTTGAAGAAGGCCAGCGTGCGTTCCATCGTGCGGGCGATGGTGCGCCCGGCGCCGAAGCGCGGGTTCGACAGCTGGCTCACGTCGCCCAGCAGCGCCAGGCGCCGTTGCAGCGCGAGCTTGGAACCGCCCCAGTACACGATCATGTGCCCGAGCGCGAGCAGGAAGGCGGTGCGCATCAGCAACTGCGGCATGTCGTCGGTGCCCGTGGCCAGCCCGCAGGCAATGAACGAGACGACCGACGCGATCGTTACGCGGGCGCCTTCCTCGAAGCCCCAGCGGAACGAGGAGGTGAGGATCGCGAAGAAGTAGAAAAGAAAGAACAGGCTGTGGGTGCCGTCGGTCACCGCGAGGATCAACGTGAACCACAGCACGTCGGACCAGTGGATCGCCTTGCCCTGGAAGTAGGGCCGCCCCACCGCCGTGCAGACGTGGATCAGCAGGCTGTGAAGGATGTAGCCGAGGAAGGCCAGCCAGACGGCCGCGGGGACCTGGTTCCGGCTATCGGCGGCGTCGACCGTGATCGCCAGCAGGGCCGAAATCGACAGCACGAGCCGCATGCGTCCCACCATGAGCGCATCCGCCGCCAGGCTGGCGTCGATGCGGGGGGCGGAGTCGTGGACTCGCATGGGGATGCATCCTGTGCATGAACCATGTCAGGCACCGCGAGAGATCGCAGTGGAGACGACGAAGCCCGGCTGTGACAGATTGGAATACATTTTTCTTACCTGAGACCACAACGTGTGACGAGTTCACATTACTACTTTGGTGTTCAGAAGCAATTGAAATCGCATTCCATTAACGTTTGGTAACTATATTTGCATTGAATTGCATGCGGATAAATCAGCGTCTGCACAGGGGCAGTGAGAGGGCATGGCGCAGCTTGGGGAGGCCCCGGAGAGGGCGAGGTACCTCACCGGGGCGTCCGCCTGTCGTGCGAAGGCGCAGACCGTGGGGTAACCCGGTCACGCGTTGAGGCTGCGAATTTCGCGCAGCCTCAGGGCAGGAAAAGCAGCATCCCGTAGACCGCAAACAGCATCAGGTGCATGAGCCCCTGGATCGGCGACGTGCGCTGTCCGTTGAAGCTCAGCAGGCTCAGCACCGCCGTCACCGCGAACAGCAGCGTTTCCGCGCCCGAGATGCCCATGAGCACCTGCTTGCCCGTGACCAGCCCGATGACCAGCACGGCCGGCACCGTGAGCCCCACGGTCGAGACAAAGGCGCCCAGGCACAGGTTGATGGCGCGCTGCATTTCGTTGTTCATCGCAGCGCGCACGGCGGTGATCGACTCGGGCGTGAACACGATGATGGCGATGAGCACGCCGCCCACCGCAGCAGGCGCGCCGGCCGCGGCAATGCCGTAGTCGGTGACCACCGCGAGGTAGTGCGCGAGCAGCACGATCGGCAGGATCATCGCGAGCAACAGCAGCGAACGAACGACCACGGCGCGCTTGTCCAGGCGGGTGTGATCCGCCTGCGTGGCAGGTGAGGGCGCGGTCTCCCGCACCGACATCTGCCCCGGCGCCGGCTGAATGAAGAAGCGCTGGTGGCTGCGCATCTGCATCCAGAGGAACGCGCCGTACAGCACGGCCGTGAGCACCGACATGCCGATCGCCTGCACCGGCGTGAACTCGCCCGCGCCGGTCGTGTGGTTGGGCAGCACCAGCGCCGTGCCGGTCAGCAGCACGATCATCGACAGGTAGGCGCCGGCGCCCTGCGCGTTGTACTCCTGGTCGCCGTGGCGGGCCGCGCCCGCGATCAGGCAGATGCCGATCACGAGGTTCAGGATGATCATCATCACGGCGAAGATCGAGTCGCGCCCGATGGTCGGAAACTCGCCCGGGCCGAGCAGCACCGACGCAATGAGGATCACCTCGATCGACACGATCGAGAGCGTCAGGATCAGCGTGCCGTAGGGCTCGCCCAGCTGATGCGCCAGGTGATCGGCTTCACGCACCACGCCGAACGACGCGGCCAGGATGGTGACGAACAGCGCAAGAAAAACGCAGCCGGCCACCACGGGACTGATGGGCGCGGCCAGCCATTTGTCGCCGAAAGCGACGAAGAGCCCGACCACGAGCCAGGCGGCGCCGATCAGGGCCCAGGTGGCGGGCGGCACCAGGCGGGGCGGGGCGC
The DNA here is from genome assembly GCF_943372545.1 of Variovorax sp. YR752. Lineage (NCBI taxonomy): Bacteria > Pseudomonadati > Pseudomonadota > Betaproteobacteria > Burkholderiales > Comamonadaceae > Variovorax > Variovorax sp. YR752. The sequence continues at coordinate 57,152 of NZ_CALRZC010000024.1, forward strand.
CTTGGGGCGCGGGAGAAGAGGGGTGCGAGGGCAGGTCGGCCATGAAGGACTTCGTGAGAAGTGAAGGGCCGTCCCTTGCAAGGTGGAGGTGTGCAAGGCCGAGGTCGTCCTCGGCCCGGTTCGCGCAGGGCGCACGAACGCAAAAATGATAGCAGGGAAGCTGCCGGCGGGCGCGCTCAGCCGCCGCGTGCGCGCACCTGGGCCGCGTGCAGGAGGCGGGCGTTGTCCACCTTCTGCTTGGAAAGGAGCCGCGGCTTGTTGCAGCGCGAGCAGCGGTACATGCGCAGCCAGGGCAGCAGGCGCATCCACGCGGTGCGCGGCTGGCGATCCATGTCTTGCAAGTGGCAGGGGCAGGCGGAAACCGAGTGAGATGACGACATTTGTCCAATCGACCATGCAGTCCAGAACCCACCCTGACCGAGCTCTGCGGCTCTTCGGTTTCCTGGGGAATGAAAGTATTCATTCTTGCGACAAATGTAAACAAGCACACTCACCTGTTCTGGGTATTCGGTGGTTTTCCCGGCAGGTTCTGGCCACGGAAAACGGTTGAAAAAATGCGGCTGAGTCCCGACGCCGCAGGCCGAACGGCCGGAGTCGCCGGTTGTGTCGTCGACGGCTTCCTGAGCCGGCTCACAGCGGTGGTGCTCGGTGACGGGCATCGGGGTGGCGCAGCGCGCGCAGGCTCGGGCGGCCAGTTGTGAGGTCGCTGCCGCTATTTTTTTTCACGAGGAAATTGGGGCGACGAAATGTCGTGAGATGGCCGTCCGCAGAATCCCACCACTTCTTTCTTAGGGGCGCCTCAACGAGAGGGTTCGCTTTGAAGGCGAGCTATTAAAAATGGAGAGCGATGGCGACGCCTGCAGCGAATCTATCAATCCGCAGTCAAGAAGCTCAACGCTCATTCCGGGATCTGCGAGGGTTCGCCACAGAAGTACCTCAACCTAGCAGAGCTCGCGCGGCCGAGTTGCGTCAGCAGATTGAAGCTGCAGGGCGCACTCAATTGCGCAGCACCTTCTCGTGCACGTCGAGGTCGCACGCAGCCTGTACCACCGACACGTCTCGTTTCTTCACGAGTTCGAAATTGAAGTTTGAACTTTTGATTTAATTGTCATTTGGGTTTCATGGGCAGTTCCAAGTTCTATCTCGCACCTTAATAAGGTGCTCTTTTTAACTCGGAAGTAGTTCATTTCTCGATTGGAAAACCAATGGCTTACTCGTAGTTGCGCTGCAAAAACTCCTCTGGCACGCGTGAGAAAATAGCGATCAAATAGAAAGACAATCACCTTCACATGATCGGGCCGGGAGCGAGCCTGATGTGTTTGGCTGCAATTGGGCAATACGCGTCACGGCGCGCGTTTCTTGAAAACAAGAATCAAAAGGGGAGGGGTCTGCGTGAACCACATCGTGGCGAGATTGTTCTTGCACGGGCGCATCCGATGAGCGACCCATCGGGCCATCGTCTCGCGGAGCTTGTCGCTGGCCGTCAGCACGACCGGCTGTTGCGACTGTCGTTCCCCCAGGGCGGCGAGCCCGCGGGTGCCGACCTCTTGGTCAACACCCTCTCTGCTTCGGAAGGCCTGTCGCGCGACTTCGATTTCACGGCCGGGCTCTTGAGCAGCAATGCCGATCTGGCACTCAAGGACCTGCAGGGCAAGATGCTTTGCATCGAGTTGGTGCGCCCCGACGGAACGCTTCGCTATTTCACCGGCATCGTCTTCGAGTTTCGGCTCGTTCGCACGGACGGCAACCTGGCCTTCTATGAGGCTCGGCTCGGCCCATGGTTGAAGTACCTGCGGCTGCGCGCGAACAATCGCCTGTTCCATCGCCAGACGTTGCGCGCGCAGACCGAAGCCATCTTCAACGACTACGGCGTGCTGCCCAAATGGGAATGGCTCGTCCGCGGCGACGACGCACCTCACACGATGGCCGTGCAGGGCGGTGGGGCTGGCGGGGAGACTGACCACAACTACCTGCATCGGCGCTGGGAGGCGGCGGGCTACAGCTACTGGTACGAGCATTCGGCCGAGGGCCACACGCTGCATGTGTGCGACGACAGCACGCTTGCCAAGGCCGTGGACGGTTCGGCCCCGGAGGTCCGGTTCCAGGACGAAGGTGGCGCGCAAGAAGAAGATGGCATCGGCCAGTGGAGCGCGGTGCGCGAACTGGTCTCGGCGCAAGCGGCCGTCAGCGCCTTCGACTTCAAGAACTCGCGTCCCCAGCATGCCGCGATGCCCAGCAACAACCAGCAGGGCGAGGTGCCCCAGTTGGAGGTGCACGAGTACGGTGGTGCGCGTCACTTCAAGACTTCGCTCGAAGGCGAAGGCGTGGCACGTCGGCGCATCGGCGAGATCGAGGCGAAGGCCAAGCGCTTCGAGGCGCAGGGCAATAACCGCTTCGTGTTGGCCGGGCGCTGGTTCCGGCTGGCCGACCACTTCGGACGCACTCAAGGCGAAAGCTCCGAAAGCGAATTCCTCGTCCTCTCGGTGGAGCACCGGGCGAGTAACAACTACCTGCAGGAGCCCGCTACCGCAGAAGAAAAACCAAAGGGGTCGCGGGCCGAGTACAGGAACAGTTTCGTCTGCAGCCGCCGCTTCGTTGCATGGATGCCGAGTCGCGGTTTCCACAGCGTGGAGCAGCGCGTGATGGCGCCGCAGACCGCGACCGTGGTGGGGCCGTCCGCCGAAGGCAGCATCCACACGGACGAGTACGGGCGCATCCGGGTGCAATTTCACTGGGACCGCGAAGGCCAGAACGACGAACGCAGCTCCGCCTGGGTGCGTGTGATGAGCCCATGGGCCGGCGGCGAGAC
>NZ_CALRZC010000025.1:0-58978 GCF_943372545.1 Variovorax sp. YR752
ATGTACGCCGTCTACCACGGGCCCGAAGGCCTGAAGCGCATCGCCCGCCGCGTGGCGAGCTACACCGCCGTGCTCGCCGCCGGTCTGAAGCAGCTCGGCGCCGCGGTGATCGACGGCGCCGCCTTCGACACCATCTGCGTGAACACCGGCTCGACCACCGACGCCACGCTGCAGGGTGCGCGCGACGCCGGCATCAACCTGCGCCGCGCCTCGGATGCGAGCGTCGGCATCACGCTCGACGAAACCACCACGCGCGAGGACATCACGCTGTTGTGGTCGCTGTTCGGCAACGGCAGGGCGCTGCCGGACTTCGCGGCGTTCGAGAAGGGCCTGCCACCGCTGATCCCGCTGTCGATGGCGCGCAGCAGCGCCTTCCTGACGCACCCGGTCTTCAACCGCTACCACAGCGAGACCGAGATGCTGCGCTACCTGCGCAGCCTGGCCGACAAGGACCTGGCGCTCGACCGCACGATGATCCCGCTCGGCTCCTGCACGATGAAGCTGAACGCGACCAGCGAGATGATTCCGATCACCTGGCCGGAGTTCGCCAACGTGCACCCGTTCGCGCCGCAGGATCAGCTGGCCGGCTACGAACTGCTCGACGCGCAACTGCGCGGCTGGCTGTGCCAGGCGACCGGCTACGCCGGCATCAGCCTGCAGCCCAACGCCGGCTCCCAGGGCGAGTACGCCGGGCTGCTGGTCATCAAGGCCTGGCACGAGTCGCGCGGCGACATGCAGCGCGACATCTGCGTGATCCCCGAGTCCGCCCACGGCACCAACCCGGCCAGCGCGCAGATGGCCGGCATGCAGGTGGTGGGGGTGAAGTGCGATGCGCTGGGCAATGTCGACCTGACCGACCTGCGCGCCAGGTGCGAGCAGCACCAGGACCGCCTGGCCTGCGTGATGATCACCTACCCCTCGACCTACGGCGTGTTCGAGGCGCGCGTGAAGGATCTGTGCGCGCTGGTCCATTCGTTCGGCGGGCGTGTCTACGTCGACGGCGCGAACATGAACGCGCTGGTCGGCGTGGCGGCGCCGGGCGAGTTCGGCGGTGACGTCAGCCACCTCAACCTGCACAAGACTTTCTGCATTCCGCACGGCGGCGGCGGCCCCGGCGTCGGCCCGGTGTGCGTGGTCGAGGACCTGGTGCCCTTCCTGCCCGCCCATCGCAGCGCGGGGATCGGCAACGGCACGCAGGTGGGTGCCGTCAGCGCCGCGCCGCTGGGCAATGCGGCCGTGTTGCCGATCTCCTGGATGTACGTGCGCATGATGGGCGCCGAGGGCCTGCAGCAGGCCACCGAGGCAGCCATCCTGGCCGCGAACTACGTCGCCGCGCGCCTGGCCGACCACTACGACATCCACTTCAGCGGCGAGATCGCCGGCCTGAAGGGCGGCGGCGTGGCGCACGAGTGCATCCTCGACCTGCGCCCGCTGAAGGACAGCAGCGGCGTCAGCGCCGAAGACGTCGCCAAGCGCCTGATCGACTACGGTTTCCACGCGCCGACGCTGAGTTTCCCGGTCGCCGGCACGCTGATGGTCGAGCCGACCGAGAGCGAGTCGCGCGCCGAGCTCGATCGTTTCTGCGACGCAATGATCGCCATCCGCGCCGAGATCGCGCAGGTCGAGTCCGGTGCCTGGCCGCGCGAGGACAATCCGCTCAAGCATGCGCCGCACACGGCCGAGGCGCTGATGAAGGCCGACTGGCCGCATGCCTACACGCGCGAGCAGGCCGCCTACCCGGTGGCCTCGCTGAAGCGGCAGAAGTACTGGGTGCCGGTCGGCCGCGTCGACAACGTCTGGGGCGACCGCAACCTGTTCTGTTCCTGCGTGCCGATGTCCGACTACGCGGCCTGAGCCGGAGGCCCGATGGCAGTCTCGGTGTTCGACCTGTTCAAGATCGGCATCGGGCCGTCGAGTTCGCACACCGTCGGGCCGATGCGCGCCGCGCGGCTGTTCGCCCTGCGGCTTCAGCACGAGGGCCAGCTCGATGCGACAGCGCGCATCGTCACGCGGCTGTACGGCTCGCTCGGCGCGACCGGCCGTGGCCACGGCAGCGACAAGGCGGTGCTGCTTGGGCTGATGGGCCACGAGCCGGATTCGGTGGACGTGGACGCCGTTCCCGCGCTGCTGCAGGCGGCGCGCGGCGGCAGCGCGCTGAGCCTGCTCGGCTCGCATCCGATCGGCTTCATCGAGAAGACCGACCTGGTCTTCCACCGCCGCGAGACGCTGCCCTTCCATGCCAACGGCATGCGCTTCGAGGCCTTCGACGCCGCAGGCGCCAGGCTTGCCGAACGCACCTACTACTCGGTGGGCGGCGGTTTCGTCGTCAGCGAGGAAGTCGCGGCCGACGGCTCGAAGCAGAAGCTGATCGCGCCCGATGCCACGGTGCTGCCCTTCCCGTTCCGCAGCGGCGCCGAGTTGCTGGCGCTCGCCGACAGGGAGACCTGCAGCATCGCCGAACTGATGCGCCGCAACGAGCGCCACTGGCGCAGCGATGCCGAGATCGACACCGGCCTGCTGCGCATCTGGGGTGTGATGCAGGCCTGCGTGAAGCGCGGCTGCGAGACCGGCGGCACCCTGCCCGGCGGCTTCCAGGTGCGGCGGCGTGCGCAGGACCTGCACCGGCAGCTCTGTGCCAACCCCGAGGCCGCGCTGCGTGACCCGCTGCAGGTGCTCGACTGGGTGAATCTGTACGCGCTGGCCGTCAACGAGGAGAACGCCGCCGGCGGGCGTGTCGTCACCGCGCCGACCAACGGCGCCGCCGGCATCGTGCCGGCGGTGCTGCACTACTACGCGCGCTTCGTTCCGGGTTCGACCGAGCCGGGCGTGATCGACTTCCTGCTCACCGCCGCGGCAATCGGCATCCTCTACAAGGAGAACGCCTCGATCTCCGGCGCCGAGGTCGGCTGCCAGGGCGAGGTCGGCGTGGCCTGCTCGATGGCGGCCGGCGCGCTCTGCGCCGTGCTCGGCGGCACGCCGGCGCAGGTGGAGAATGCCGCCGAGATCGGCATGGAGCACCACCTCGGCCTGACCTGCGATCCGGTCGGGGGGCTGGTGCAGATCCCCTGCATCGAGCGCAACGCCATCGCCTCGGTGAAGGCGATCAACGCAGCGCGCATGGCCCTGCGCGGCGACGGCAACCACCACGTGAGCCTCGACAAGGTCATCAAGACCATGCGCGAGACCGGCGCCGACATGATGACCAAGTACAAGGAGACGGCGCGCGGCGGCCTCGCCGTCAACATCGTCGAGTGTTGATGACCCACCCCCGGAGCGCCTGCGGCGCTCCCCCTCAAGGGGGCGCCGCAGGCGGCCCGGCGAAGCCGGTTCCGCTGCGGCCGCTTGGTCGTGATCAGCTCACCTGAACCTTCTGCTTGAACGCGGCCAGCCCGGCCGCCGCCTTGGCGCGTACCTTGGCCTGCAGGAACCCCGACCAGCCCAGCAGCAGCCCCGGTGTGCCCAGCGCCTGGCGGGCCCAGGTCCAGAACGGGAAGCGGTCGACGTGGCGCACGATCAGCCCGTCGCGGAACTCGAAGCTGGCGTCGATGCGGTTGAGCACCTTGCGGCCGGTGGCGCTGAAGGTGTAGCGCGCATCCCAGTGGGCGCGCCCGGTGCGGTCGTCGGCGGCAATGCCGCTGTACTCGAGCGTCAGGTCCTTGCCCGTGGTCAGCAGCATGCGCCACATCAATCCGGCGTCGGCACCGTGCAGGTCGAAGGCCTCGTCGCTGAAGTGCACCTCGGGGTGGTAGCAGGTCGCCATGGTCGCCCAGTCGCGACGGGCAAAGGCGGCGTAGAAGCGTTCGATCAGCTGGGCGTTCGGGTGCATCGGGGGTCCCTCCTGTTCTTGTGGGGCCGGCAGTGTCGCATCTCGGTGGATTCATGGAGAGTTAAAGCTTCGTTAATCCGTTAAGCTTCGCCGCATGAAGCTTTTGCTCGCCGAAGACGACGCGATCCTCGCCGATGCGCTCGGTGCCAGCCTGTCCAAGGCCGGCTTCGAGGTGGAGGTGGCGCCCAACGGCGCTGTCGCCGAGTTCCTGCTGCTGCGCCAGCACTTCGATGTCGGCGTGCTCGATCTCGGCCTGCCGATGGTCGACGGCTTGACCGTGCTCAAGCGGGTGCGCGCCGCCAAGCCGGCGCTGCCGATGCTCGTGCTGACCGCGCTGGACGGGCTGGAGCACCGCGTCGCTGGCCTGAACGCCGGTGCCGACGACTACCTCACCAAGCCCTTCGACTTCCCCGAACTGGAGGCGCGCATCCGCGCCCTGCTGCGGCGCACGCGCGGCGCGGGCGCCTCGGCGCAGCAGTTCGGCCGGCTTGCCTTCGACCGCGACGCACGTCGCGCCACCATCGAAGGCACGCTGCTCGACCTGTCGCCGCGCGAGTGGATGCTGCTGGACCTGCTGCTGACGCAGCGCGACCGCGTCGTCACCAAGGACCAGATCGCCGAGAGCTGGGCGGTCGAGCGCAGCGCCGAGTCGGGCTCCGGGGCGGGCTCGATCGAGGTCTACATCCACCGCCTGCGCCGCAAGCTCGAGGGTTCCGGCCTGGCGATCCGCACGGTGCGCGGCCTGGGCTACCTGCTCGAAGAAGGCGAAAGCTGAGCGGCGCATGCTCGACTCGCTGAAACGGGCGCTGCACCAGCTGCCCGGCGTGACGCCCAGCGGCAGTTCGCTGCACCGCCACCTGCTGCTGTGGCTGCTGCTGCCGCAGCTGGTGCTGTGGCTGGCCGGCGCCTTCTTCACCTACAACCTGACCGCACGTTACGCCAACCAGGCGATCGATGCCTCGCTCTCGACCGCCTCGAAGGCGCTGGCGCGGCAGGTCAAGCCGATCGGCAACGGCCTGTTCATCGACTTTCCCAAGGCGGCGCAGGACATCATCGAGGCCGACCCGGACGACCGCGTCTACTACATGGTCAGCACGCCGCCGGGGCAGTTCATCCTCGGCAACAACCACCTGCCGACGCCGCCGGCGATCGCGCCGCTGCGCCTGGGCCAGCCCTACTTCTACGACGGCAGCATGGGCGAAGGCAGCAAGCGCGTGGACGTGCGCGTCGCGGCGCTGTACCTCTCCTACGGCGAGGCCGACACGCCGCAGAGCATGCTGGTGCAGGTGGCGCGCAGCCGCGCCAGCCGCGAGCAGCTCGCCGGCCGCATCCTGCTCGACACCGCACTGCCGCTGTCGGTGCTGATCGCGCTGATGTCGATGATCGTCTGGGCCGGCATCCGTGCCGGGCTGGCGCCGCTGGCGCGCATGCGCGCGCTGGTCGAGAACCGCGGGCCGAACGACCTCGCGCCGCTGAAGCTGGAGGCCGCGCCGCGCGAGGTGCATGCGCTGGCCAAGGCGATCAACACCCTGCTGGCCGCGGTGCATGAGAGCGTCAGCGGCCAGCGCCGCTTCATCAGCGACGCCGCGCACCAGTTGCGCACCCCCCTGGCCGGGCTGAAGAGCCAGACCGAGCTGGCGCTCAACGAGACCGTCGACCCGGCGCTGCAGGCGCGCCTGCAACGTGTGCACGAGAGCGCGACGCGCAGTGCCCACCTGGTCAACCAGTTGCTCACGCTGGCGCGTGCCGAGCCGGAGTCGGCCTCGGCGCAGGGGCGCGGCCGCGTCGACCTGGCCCGGCTGGCCGGCGAGGTGACGGCGGAGTGGGTCCCGCGCGCGCGCCAGGCCGGCATCGACCTCGGCATCGAGGGCCTCGACGGCGAGGCTGGCGCCAGCCTGGCGGTGACCGGCAACGCGCTGCTGCTGCGCGAGGCGATCGCCAACCTGGTCGACAACGCGCTGCGCTACGCCGGCCGCGGCAGCACGGTGACGGTGCGGGCGCGCCCCCTCGGCCACGACGTGCTGCTCGAGGTCGAGGACAACGGCCCCGGCATCGCCCCGGCCGACCGCGAGCGCGTGTTCGAGCGCTTCGCACGCGCCACGCTGCAGGGCGACGGCTGCGGCCTGGGCCTGGCGATCGTCAAGGAGATCGCAGAGCGCCACGGCGGCCACGTGGCGCTGGAAGGTGCCGTGCCGCGCGGCCTGCGCGTGGTGATGCAACTGCCTCGCCTGGGCGGCTGAGCGAGCGGCAGCCCGCTGGCCCGCCATGGCCCGCGCGGTGGCTCCTTCGGGCGATGTTCGCCGCGCCGTCGTTTCCGACACTGGAGGCCACTCTTCCAGACCCTCGGAGAACGACGATGGCATACCTCCCCGGCTCCCCGGCCAACGACACGCTGCTCGGCGGCGATGCGGGCGACGACCTGTTCGGCCTGGCCGGCAACGATCTGCTGCGCGCCGGCTTCGAACGCGACCACCTCGAAGGCGGCACCGGCAACGACCGCCTGTATGGCGAGTTCCAGGACGACTGGCTGTTCGGCGGCGACGGCAACGACCTGCTCGACGGCGGCTCGGGCAGTGACCTGCTGCACGGCGGCCTGGGCCTGGACACGATCCGCGGCGGCAGCGGCGACGACCGCATCCTGCTTGGCGACGCGGCCGAACGCGCCGGCGACAGCATCGACGGCGGCGTCGGCTTCGACACGCTGCAGATCGAGCTGACCGACACCACGGCCGCCCTCGCCTTCACCGCCGCCGACCCTCTGGCAAAGACCACGCTGCTGGGCAAGGTGACGGTCACCGGCGTCGAGTCGTACAGCATCGCCGGCGGCAGCGGAGCCGACACGATGACCGGCGGGCGCTGGAACGACTCCTTCAACGGCAACGGCGGCAACGACTCGCTGCGCGGCGGCGGCGGACGCGACTCCCTGGGCGGCGATGCCGGCAACGACACGCTGGACGGCGGCCACGGCACCGACATGCTGTTCGGCGGCAGCGGCGCCGACCTGCTCAGGGGCGGCTACGGCGACGACTACCTGTCCGGCGAGGACGGCAACGACAGGCTCTACGGCGACGCCGGCAACGACACCCTCCAGACGGGTGCGGGCAACGATTCGGTCTACGCCGGCAGTGGCAACGACGTGGTCGACGGCAACGACGGCAACGACGTGCTGCGCGGTGAGACTGGCAACGACGTACTGCGTGGCGGCGCCGGCCTCGACACGATCTCTGGCGGCGACGGCAACGACACGATCACCTTGTCGATCGGCAACGGCGCCGATGTGGTCGACGGCGGTGCGGGCATCGACCGCATCGAGATCAACGGCCTGTCCGGCAGCTTCACGGCACGCGCGGCCAACGTGGCGAACACGCTCACCGACGGCAGCACGCTGATCAACGTCGAGGCGTACACGATCACCGGATCGAGCGGGCGCGACGTTTTCAACGCCCACGACGGCAACGACGTGCTCAGCGCCTACGGCGGCAACGACCTGCTGCGCGGCTACGGCGGCGCCGACCAGCTCGATGGCGGCAGCGGCCGCGACTCGCTCGATGGCGGCAGCGGCAACGACACCTTGATCGCCGGCGGCGGTGGCGCCGACACGCTCAAGGGCGGCACCGGCACGGACATGGCCATCCTCGACCGCAGCGATGCCTTCGACACGGCGCTGCGCTTCACGGTGTCGGGCAGCACGGCAACGCTGTCGGACGGCACGACGATCGGCGACGTCGAGCAGTTCCGGATCACCACCAGCTGGGGCAACGACACGCTGAGCGCCGGCGGGGCGACGCACGTGACCTTCGAGGCCGGCTCCGGCAACGACCAGCTGACCGGTGGCAGCGGCGCCGACGTGCTCGACGGCGGGCGCGGCAACGACACCATCAAGGGCGGTGCGGGCAACGACCGCATCCTCGACGGCGGCGGCGCCAACCGCATCGACGCCGGCAGCGGCAGCGACAGCGTGCAGGTCGACAACGAGGTGGCCGCCTCCACCGAGCGCACCAGCGTGCTGCTCGGCGACGGCGACGACGTCGTCTACCTGAACAACGCCAGCGGCTCGACCGGCGGCGTCTACAGCGTCGACGGCGGCGCCGGCACCGACCTCGCCTGGATCAACCGCTTCAACGTGCAGCAGGCGATGAGCTTCACGGTCGGCGCCAGTGCGACGCTGGTCAACGGTGGCGTCACGCTGACCGGCGTCGAGCGCGTTCACCTGCACGCCGGCTACGGTGCCGACACGCTGAGCGGCGGCGCACTCGACGACTGGTTCAACGGCAACAACGGCAATGACCTCATCAAGGGCGGCGGCGGCCACGACGAGATCATCGGCTGGTACGGCGCCGACCGCCTCGAAGGTGGCAGCGGCAACGACACCCTGTGGGCCACCGGTGGCATCGCCGACGACGACGCCGACCGGCTGATCGGCGGCGACGGCAATGACACGCTGCACTTCAACGCCGGCGACTTCGCCTCGGGCAGCGCCGGCACCGACCGCGCGATGCTCGACCTGTCGGAGCTGACCACCGGCGTGAACTTCGTGTTCTCAACGGCGACGACGACGGTCAACGCGACGACGCGCTTCGACGGCATGGAGAGCATCGACCTGAACGGTACCTGGGGCGCCGACAAGGTCAGCGGCGGCGCTCTGGCCGATGTGCTCGACGGCCGCGCCGGCAACGACCAGCTGCGAGGCGGCGCCGGCAACGACCTGCTCTACGACGGCGACGGCAACGATGCGCTGTACGGCGACGCCGGCAACGACGACTTCGTGCGCAGCGACGCCGACGCCGATGGCGTCGACCGCTTCGACGGCGGCAGCGGCATCGACACGCTGTTCTTCAACATCGTCTCCGGCCTGTCGGCCAAGGTCGACCTCGCCGACAGCACGCTCAACGGCGGCCTGGCACGCGGGCTCACGCTCCGCGGCATCGAGCGCGTGGTCGGCACCGACCTCGACGACGACCTGCGCGGCAGCACCGGCGCCGACACCTTCTGGGGCGGCAAGGGCGACGACCGGCTCGAGGGCCGCGCCGGCGACGACAACCTGGTCGGCGGCGGCGGCGGCGACGTGCTGGTCGGCGGCGCCGGCAAGGACCACTTCATCTTCGGCGCCGATGCGGTGGGCTCTGGCGACCTGATCGCGGACTTCACGCGCGGGCAGGACAAGATCGGCATCGACCGCGCGGCCTTCGGCATGGATGCCGACGATGCGCTGTCGCTGGTGGTCGGCGCGGCGCCGGTGGCCAGCGGCAGCGGACCGCAGTTCCTCTTCGAGACCGGCAGCGGCCGGCTCTGGTTCGATGCCGATGGTGCCGGCAACGGCCACGAGGCCGTGCTGATGGCCACCTTGACCGGCGTGACCACGCTGAACAGCAGCGACTTCGCACTTGGTTGAGGCAGCGCAACCGGAGCCGCATCGAACTAGGGAAAGTCCGCATGAACGTACCGTTGTCGTAACCTTAACGCCTCTTTAACATCCGGCTCGCTTGATTCAACAAGCTGAACATTTCCTAAACCGGATTCCTGAGGAGACAAGAATGGCGATGACCCGCATTTCCCTGTCGCTGGCCGCGGCCGGCCTGCTGAGCGCCACGCTGGCCCCGCTGTCGGCCGTTGCCGGCGAAGTCGAGGTGCTGCACTGGTGGACGTCCGGCGGCGAGGCCAAGGCCGCTGCCGAGCTGAAGGCCTCGATGCAGAAGAAGGGCCACACCTGGAAGGACTTCGCCGTTGCCGGTGGTGGTGGCGATTCGGCGATGACGGTGCTGAAGTCGCGCGTGGTCTCGGGCAACGCCCCGGCTGCCGCACAGATCAAGGGCCCGTCGATCCAGGAATGGGCGCGCGAAGGTGTGCTGGCCAACATGGACGACGTCGCCAAGGCCGAGAAGTGGGACGAACTGCTGCCCAAGGCGATCGCCGACGGCCTCAAGTACAAGGGCAACTACGTCGCCGCGCCGGTCAACGTGCACCGCGTGAACTGGCTGTGGGCCAACCCGGAAGCCTTCAAGAAGGCCGGCGCCAAGCTGCCGACCAGCTGGGACGAGTTCTTCGTCGCCGCCGAGGCGCTGAAGAAGGCCGGCATCATCCCGATCGCCCATGGTGGCCAGAACTGGCAGGACTTCACCACCTTCGAGGCGGTCGCGCTCGGCGTCGGCGGCGCGGAGTTCTACAAGAAGGCGCTGGTGCAGCTCGACGCCGGGTCGCTGAAGAGCCCGACGATGGACAAGGTGCTCGCCACCTTCAAGAAGGTCAAGACCTACACCGACAAGAACGCCCCGGGCCGTGACTGGAACCTGGCCACCGCGATGGTCATCAAGGGCGAGGCCGGCATGCAGATCATGGGCGACTGGGCCAAGGGCGAGTTCCTCGCCGCCGGCAAGGTGCCGGGCAAGGACTTCGCCTGCGTGGCCGCCCCCGGCACCGCCAAGAGCTACACCTACAACGTCGACAGCTTCGCGCTGTTCAAGCTGAAGGACAGCGCCAACCAGAAGGCTCAGCAGGACCTCGCCGCCGCGATCATGTCGACCGAGTTCCAGGAGGTGTTCAACCTGAACAAGGGCTCGATCCCGGTTCGCCTGAACATGAAGCTGGACAAGTTCGACGACTGCGCCAAGACTTCGGCCGCCGACTTCGTGTCGACCGCCAAGGCCGGCTCGCTGGTGCCCTCGATCGCCCATGGCATGGCCGTCCCCTCGGCCGCCGAAGGCGCGATCAAGGACGTGGTCTCGCAGTTCTGGAACGACGACAAGATGAGCTCGGCCTCGGCCATGGACAAGCTCGTCGCCGCCGCCAAGACCAAGTAAGCCCTCCGGGGCGCGGCCGGTTCACGCCGGCTGCGTTCCGTGTCATTCTCCCCGGCGCGGCGCCGCCCAGGCGCCGCGCTCTCCTCCCGGGGTCCGCACCATGAACACGACGACTGCCACGCCCACGCGCGCGGCGAGCACACCCGTGCCCGTCTCGATGGCCACGCGCCTGTCGGAATGGATGCCCAAGCTCGTGCTGGCACCCTCCTTCCTGCTCGCCTTCTTCTTCATCTACGGGCTGATGGCCTGGAACGGCTACCTGTCGCTGTCGGCCTCGCGGCTGCTGCCGAACTACGAGTTCGTCGGCCTCGCGCAGTACGCCACGCTGTGGGAGAGCGACCGCTGGTGGGTGGCGCTGAAGAACCTGGCCATCTACGGCGGACTGTTCCTGTTCTTCGGCATGGCCATCGGGCTGCTGCTGGCCATCCTGCTCGACCAGAAGATCCGCGCCGAGGGCGTGCTGCGCACCGTCTACCTGTACCCGATGGCGCTGTCCTTCATCGTCACCGGCACGGCCTGGAAGTGGATCCTCAACCCCGGCCTGGGCCTGGAGAAGGTGATGCACGAATGGGGCTGGACGAGCTTCGGCTTCGACTGGCTCGTCAACCCCGACCGCGCCATCTACACGGTGGTGATCGCCGGTGTCTGGCAGAGCGCCGGCTTCGTGATGGCGCTGTTCCTGGCCGGCCTGCGCGGCATCGACGACTCGATCCTGAAGGCGGCGCAGATCGACGGCGCCAGCCTGCCGCGCATCTACTGGCGCATCATCATCCCGAGCCTGCGGCCGGTGTTCTTCTCGACGCTGATGGTGCTGTCGCACCTGGCGATCAAGAGCTTCGACCTGGTGATGGCACTGACCGCCGGCGGCCCCGGCTACGCCACCGACATGCCGGCGACCTTCATGTACACGATGGCCTTCTCGCGCGGGCAGATCGGCCTGGGCGCGGCCTCGGCGACGATCATGCTGGCCACCGTGGCGGCGATCGTCGTGCCCTACCTCTACTCCGAACTGAGGGCGCGCAAATGAGCACCGCCGTGCAACCCAATCGGCTCGACTGGCACCGGCTCGCCCTGTGGTCGGTGCTGCTGCTGTTCGCCGCCGTGTTCCTGCTGCCGATGTACGTGATGCTCACGACCTCGCTGAAGGACATGGCGCAGATCCGCGACGGCAACCTGCTGTCGCTGCCCACCGCGCCCAGCTTCGACGCCTGGAGCAAGGCCTGGAGCCACGCCTGCACCGGCATCGACTGCGGTGGCCTGCGGCCCTTCTTCATGAACTCGGTGATCATGGTGGTGCCGGCGGTGCTGATCTCGACGTTGCTGGGCGCCATCAACGGCTACGTGCTGAGCAAGTGGCGCTTCAAGGGCAGCGAGCTGATGTTCGCGCTGATGCTGTTCGGCGTGTTCATGCCGATGCAGGTGGTGCTGCTGCCGATGAGCCAGATCCTCGGCTGGCTGGGCATCGCGAGCTCGGTGTGGGGCCTGGTGCTGGTGCACATCATCGCGGGGCTGCCGTCGACCACGCTGTTCTTCCGCAACTACTACGTCGGCCTGCCCGACGAGCTGGTCAAGGCGGCGATGCTCGACGGTGCCGGCTTCTGGCGCATCTTCTGGCGGATCATCCTTCCGCTGTCGACGCCGATCACCGTGGTCACGCTGATCTGGCAGTTCACCAACATCTGGAACGACTTCCTCTACGGCATCGTGTTCTCGGGGGCCGAGAGCAAGCCCATCACCGTCGGCCTGAACAACCTGGCCAACACCACGAGCTCGGTCAAGGAATACAACGTGGACATGGCCGCGGCGATGATCGCCGGCCTGCCCACGCTGTTCGTCTACATCGTCGCAGGCAAGTATTTCGTGCGCGGGCTGACGGCCGGCGCGGTCAAGGGGTAATCATGGGCGCACTTTCCATCCGCAATGTCCGCCGCAGCTACGGCAAGGTCGACATCCTCAAGGGCATCGACATCGAGGTCGAATCGGGCGACTTCCTGATCCTGGTCGGGCCGTCCGGCTGCGGCAAGAGCACGCTGCTGAACATCATCGCCGGGCTGGACAAGCCCACCGAGGGCGAGATCCACATCGGCGGGCGCGACGTGACGAACGCGCTGCCCAAGGACCGCGACATCGCGATGGTGTTCCAGAGCTACGCGCTGTACCCGAACATGAACGTGGCGCAGAACATCAGCTTCGGGCTGGAGATGCGCAACGTGCCCAAGGCGGAGCGCGACGCTGCCATCCAGCGCGTCTCGAAGATGCTGCAGATCGAGCACCTGCTCGACCGCAAGCCGGGGCAACTGTCGGGCGGCCAGCGCCAGCGGGTGGCGATGGGCCGCGCGCTGGCACGCAACCCGACGCTGTTCCTGTTCGACGAGCCGCTGTCCAACCTCGACGCCAAGCTGCGCGTCGAGATGCGTGCCGAGATCAAGCACCTGCACAACAAGGCGCAGGTGACGACGGTGTACGTGACGCACGATCAGGTCGAGGCGATGACGCTGGGCGACCACATCGCGGTGATGAAGGGCGGCGTGATCGAGCAGCTCGGCTCGCCCGACGACATCTACAGCCGCCCGGCGACCCGCTTCGTCGCCGAGTTCATCGGCTCGCCGGCGATGAACATCATCGACGGCCAGCGCGCTGCCAACGGCTTCGCCTCGCACGGCATCGAGCTGAGCCTGAACGAGCAGCAGCGCGCGACCATCGGGAACGGCCACGCCGACGGCATCCTCTACGGCCTGCGCCCCGAGGCGATGCTGCTCGGTGATGCTGGCCTGCCCGGCACCATCAGCCTGATCGAGCCGACGGGGCCGGAGACCTACGTGCTGGTCGACACGCCGATCGGCAAGATGATGGCGCGCGTGCCCGGCAAGGTGCACCAGCAGGTCGGGCAGAACGTGCATCTGCACTGGTCGGCGCAGGATGCCCACCTGTTCGACGCAAAGACAGAGCAGCGGGTGTCCTGACGCGATTCAGCGATCGATTGATCGGAGCGGCCGTCGCCAAACGGCCGATTGAACTGCGTGAATGCGAAGCCGCAGGAGTCGTACCGGGCTTGGCGGCGGCCGGGCGGCGCTTACACTGCGCCATACCAGCAGCAGTACCGCGCGCCGCCATGCTCGACTCCCTCGACATCCTGACGCAGCGCGTCGCCCCGACGGACGCGCGCTGGACCGTGCGTGGCGTGCAGGAGGTCTCCGAGACGCTCACCGTGCGCCAGGACGTGGCCGAGGCTCCGCAGCGCATGCGCGATGCCGGCGTGATGGTCAGCGTAGCAGCCGGTGGTGGTCTCGGCCATGCCGGCACCAGCGACCTCAGCGAAGCCGGCCTCGCGGAGGCCTTCGCCCGCGCGCGGCGCCTGGCGCGGGCGGCGGGCTCGCGCATGGCCTTCGACCCCGCTGACCTGCCCGCCGCCTCGGCGCGTGGCCGCTACGACGGTGTCGTGCAGCGACCTGTCGGCACGACCAGCTTGCGCGAACGGGCGCAGTTGCTCGCCGAGGTCTGCGCCGGCGCACACCCGGATGCGCGCATCGTCGACTGGTCGGCCAGCTTGTTCTCGACCGAGGTCTCGCAGCTGCTGCTGACCAGCGAAGGCGGGCGCAGCGAGCAGCACTGGAGCCAGACCATGCCGCACGTGCAGGCCACGGCGCATGTCGATGGCATCACGCAGACACGCTCCTCGGCCGGCCAGTACAACGGCTGGTGCCAGCAGGGCGGCCTCGAGGTGCTGGAGCGCGCGCGCTTCGCCGGCGAGGGCAAACGCGTGGCGGCCGAGGCGATCGAGCTGGCGATGGCCCCGCCCTGCCCGAGCGGCACCATGGACGTGCTGCTGATGCCCGACCAGATGATGCTGCAGATCCACGAGTCGATCGGCCATCCGCTCGAGCTCGACCGCATCCTCGGCGACGAGCGCAACTTCGCCGGCACCAGCTTCGTCACGCTGGACATGTTCGGCCACTATGCGTACGGCAGCGCGCTGCTCAACGTCACCTACGACCCGACGCGCCCCGAGCAGATCGCCAGCTTCGGCTTCGACGACGAGGGCGAGCCGGCGCAGCGCCAGCACCTGATCGAGAACGGCATCCTGAAGCGGCCGCTGGGCGGCGCGGTGTCGCTGGCCCGCGCCCGCGCGATGCGGCCCGATCTGGAAGGCGTGGCCACGGCGCGCGCCAGCGGCTGGAACCGCGCGCCGATCGACCGCATGAGCAACCTGAACATCGAGCCGGGAACGTCGACGCTGGACCAGATGATCGCCAGCATCGAGTTCGGCGTGATGATGCGCACCAACGTCTCGTGGAGCATCGACGACTCGCGCAACAAGTTCCAGTTCGGCTGCGAATGGGGCCGCATGATCCGCGGCGGCCGTCTCGCCGAGGTGGTGCGCGACCCGGCCTACCGCGGCATCAGCGCGACCTTCTGGCGCTCGCTGGCCATGGTCGGCAACGCCGACACCTTCGAGGTCATGGGCACGCCCTACTGCGGCAAGGGCGAGCCCTCGCAGATGGCGCGCGTCGGCCATGCATCGCCGGCGTGCCGCTTCAATCGCGTGGCGGTGGTCGGGGCATCCGCATGAGCGTCGTGTCGCGGGGCTACTTCGACGGGCTCGCGCAGGCCGTGTGCGATGCAGCGCGCGACGGTGAGCGCAGCTCGCTGCTGTTCAAGGCCGAGTCCTCGGACTTCATCCGCTTCAACCACGCCGCGGTGCGCCAGGCCACACACGTCGAGCAGGCGGTCGCCACCGTCGCGCTGACGCAGGGGCAGCGCCGCGCCGAGGCCCGGGTCACGCTGAGCGGCCGCCTCGATGCCGACGTGGCAGCGCTGCGCAGCGAGCTCGACACGCTGCGCACGATGCTGCCCGACCTCGCCGACGACCCCTGGCTGCTGCTGCCGGAGAGGCCGGTGCGCAGCGAGCGCCACGAGACCGGCACCCTGCCCGACGCCGGCCGCCTGGTGCGCTGCGTGGCCGAGGCGGCGGCCGGGCTGGACTTCGTCGGCTTCCATGCCGCCGGCCCGGTGGTGCGCGCCTTCGCCGACAGCGCCGGCACGCGGCACTGGCACCACGTGGAGACGTTCCACTTCGACTGGTGCCTGTACCACTCGGCCGACAAGGCGGTGAAGACCGCCTATGCCGGCGCGCACTGGAGCGACGAAGAGTTCGCCCGACGGGTCGGTCACGGCGCCGCGCAGCTCGCGCTGCTGGCGAAACCGGCGCGTGCGCTGAAACCCGGCGCCTACCGCGCCTGGTTCGCACCGGCGGCGATGGCCGAACTGCTCGGCGCGCTCGGCTGGGGCGGTTTCGGCCTGAAGGCGCGGCGCACCGGCACCTCCAGCCTGATGCGCCTGGCGCACCGCGACGCGGTGTTGCATCCGGACGTGAATCTGTTCGAGCATCCGGCGCTCGGCAGCGCACCGGCCTACACCGCCGAAGGCTTCGGCCGCCCCGAACGCATCAGCCTGATCGAGCGCGGCCTGGCCACCGACACGCTGGCCAATGCCCGCTCGGCACGCGAGTACGGCGTCACCGCCAACGGCGCGAACCCCTCGGAGACGCCGGAGGCGCTGTCGCTGCTGCCGGGGCAGCTTTCGGATGCCCGGGCGGTGGCCGAGCTGGGCACCGGCCTGTGGATCAGCAACCTCTGGTACCTGAACTATTCCGACCGCCAGGCCTGCCGCCTGACCGGGCTGACGCGTTTCGCCTGCCTGTGGGTGGAGGATGGCCGGCCGGTCGAGCCGATCGGCGTGATGCGCTTCGACGACTCGTTCCTGCGCATGTTCGGCGAGGGGCTGGTCGGCCTGGGCGACCGTGCCGAGCTGATCGCCGAGAGCGGCACCTACCTCGAGCGGCAGCTCGGGTCGCTGAGCACACCCGGCGCGCTGGTCGAGGGCTGGAAGCTGACGCTGTAGCTCAGCGTCGGCGGCTCAGCCCTTGAGCGGCTGGGCAGGCTCGGTGCCGGCGTCCTCGCCCTCGTCCGGCTCGAACTGGTCGTCGGGCAGCTTGCTGCGCCGGCGTAGCACCACCACCAGCACCACCAGCCCTCCGATCATCAGCAGCGCCGGCCCGTACCACAGCAGCGCGGTGGTCGACTTCACCGGCGGCCGGTAGAGCACGAAGTCGCCGTAGCGCTGCGTCATGTAGTCGATGATCTGCGCTTCGCTCTGGCCCTTCTTGAGCATCTCGCGCACCTGGCCGCGCAGGTCCTGCGCGAGGTCGGCATGCGAGTCGGCGATGGTCTGGTTCTGGCAGACCAGGCAGCGCAGCTCGGCGGAGATGCGCATCACCTTGGCTTCGAGCACCGGGTCGTCGGAGGCCGGGGCCGCGTCCTTCGCCGCGGCGACCAGCGGCAGCGCGAGGCACAGCGCGAGCAGCCAGCCGGTCATGCCACGCATCGTGAAGCGGCTAGACATTGAGTTCCTTCAGCAGCGGCGTGATCTTGTTGGCGATGACCTCGGGCGTCAGCGGCCCGACGTGCTTGAAGCGGATCGTGCCCTGCTTGTCGACCACGAAGGTCTCGGGCACACCGTAGACGCCGTAGTCGATGCCGACGCGGCCGTCACCGTCGAACAGCGAGGCCTCGTACGGGTTGCCGAGCTGGGTCAGGAAGGCCATGCCGGCGGGCCGCGTGTCCTTGTAGTTCAGGCCGTAGACCGGCGCGATCTTGCGGCGGGCGAACTCGACCAGCAGCGGATGCTCCTCGCGGCACGGTGCGCACCACGAGGCCCAGACATTGAGCACCCAGACCTTGCCGAGCAGGTCGTCGCGCTTGAGCTTCTGGTCGGGCGCATCGAGCTTCGTCAGCTCGAAGGCCGGCGCCGGC
The DNA here is from genome assembly GCF_943372545.1 of Variovorax sp. YR752. Lineage (NCBI taxonomy): Bacteria > Pseudomonadati > Pseudomonadota > Betaproteobacteria > Burkholderiales > Comamonadaceae > Variovorax > Variovorax sp. YR752. Next base: position 17,436 of record NZ_CALRZC010000025.1, read on the forward strand.
TTGCCGATCAGCGGTGACGGCACCTCGCGCGGGTTGAGGTTGAGGCCGACAGCGAGGAAGCCCGCCAGCACCAGGAACAGCGCCAGCGGGATGAGGAACTTCAGGCTCTTCAAGTGGCCGCTCCCGCCGCCCCCGCGGCGACCGTGGCCGGCTGCTCGCTCTTCACCTTGGCGCGATAGCGGCGGTCGGTGGCGGCGAGCAGGCCGCCCAGGCCCATCAGCACGCAGCCGCCCCAGATCCAGTCGACGAAGGGCTTGACGTAGATGCGCACGATCCACGCGCCCTTGCCGCCTTCGACCGGTTCACCGAGCGAGACGTAGAGGTCGCGGGTCAGGCCGGTGTCGATGTCGGCCTCGGTCATCGGGTTCTGCTGCACGCGGTACAGGCGCTTCTCGGGGTGCATGTCGCGCAGCTTGCGGCCGTCACGGCTGACCTCGATGGTGCCGCGCGCAGCCACGTAGTTCGGCCCGTCGACGTCGCGCACGCCGCGGAAGGTGAAGGTGAAGCCGCGCACCTCGGTGCTGTCGCCGACCTCCATCTTCACGTCGCGCTCGACCTCGTGGCCGCGCACCATGGTCACGCCGATGATGAACGCGGCGATGCCGAGGTGGGCGACCATCATTCCGACCATCGCCCGCGGAATCAGCTTCGCGCGCTGGAACGGGTTGCCGCCGCGCAGGCGTTCGGCGAGGTCGGTCGCCACCGAGGCGATCACCCAGAAGGCCATCGCCAGGCCCAGCGTGGCCAGGAAGCCGATCTCGCCGGTCGACCACTCGACCGCGATCGCCGCGACGATGGCCACGCCCAGCGCCCAGCGCAGGCGCGTCCACAGGTCGGGCAGCTCGGTGTGCTTCCAGCGCGCGATCGGGCCCACGCCCATCAGGAAGACCAGCGGCGCCATCAGCGGCACGAACACCGTGTCGAAGTACGGCGGGCCGACGGAGATCTTGCCCAGGCCGAGCGCGTCCAGCACCAGCGGGTAGAGCGTGCCCAGCAGCACGGCACCGGTGGCGGCCACCAGCAGCACGTTGTTGAGCAGCAGCAGCGTCTCGCGCGACAGCAGCGCAAAGCGCGCGCCGAGGCCGACCTTCGGCGCGCGCCAGGCGTAAAGCGTCAGCGAGGCGCCGATCACGATCACCAGGAAGGCGAGGATGAACAGGCCGCGGCGCGGGTCGGTAGCGAAGGCGTGCACCGAGCTCAGCACGCCGGAGCGCACGAGGAAGGTGCCGAGCAGCGACAGCGAGAAGGCCATGATGGCCAGCAGCACCGTCCAGCTCTTGAAGCTGCCGCGCTTCTCGGTCACCGCCAGCGAATGGATCAGCGCGGTGCCGACCAGCCAGGGCATGAAGGAGGCGTTCTCGACCGGGTCCCAGAACCACCAGCCGCCCCAGCCCAGCTCGTAGTAGGCCCACCAGCTGCCCAGCGCGATGCCGATGGTCAGGAAGACCCAGGCGACCGTCGTCCACGGTCGCGTCCACCGTGCCCACTGCGTGTCGAGGTTGCCGCCGATCAGCGCGGCGACGGCGAAGGCGAATGCCACCGAGAAGCCGACGTAGCCCATGTAGAGCATCGGCGGGTGGATCACCATGCCCGGGTCCTGCAGCAGCGGATTGAGGTCGCGGCCGTCGGGTGCGCCGGGGATCAGGCGGTCGAACGGATTCGACGTCATCAGCATGAAGAGAAGGAAGCCGACGGTGATCAGCCCCATCACCGCGAGGATGCGTGACAGCACCGGCATCGGCAGGTGGGCGCTGAACTTCGCCACCGCGAGTTGCCAGACGCACAGCATCATCACCCACAGCAGCAGCGAGCCTTCGTGGCCGCCCCACACCGCGGCGATCCGGTAGGGCAGCGGCAGCGCGCTGTTGGAGTTGCTGGCCACGTAGAGCACCGAGAAGTCGTGCTGCACGAAGGCCGCGGTCAGGCAGGCGTAGGCGATCGCGACCAACACGAACTGCGCGACCGTGAACGGCCGCGCCAGCGCCATCCAGTCGGCGCGGCCCTTCTGCGCCCCGATCATCGGCACGACGCCGAGCAGCGCCGCGATGCCGAGCGCAAGCCAGAGCGCGAAGTGGCCGATCTCCGGAATCATTGGCTGCCCCCCTGGATCACCGACTTGCCGACCTTCTCGTTGACCTGCTGGCCGTGCTTGAGCGCCTCGGCCGCTTCAGGCGGCATGTAGTTCTCGTCGTGCTTGGCCAGCACTTCGCGAGCGACGAAGACACCATCCTTCAGCTGGCCTTGCGCGACCACGCCCTTGCCTTCCTTGAACAGGTCGGGAAGGATGCCTTCGTAGATCACCGGCACGGTCTTGGCGGTGTCGGTGACGACGAAGTTCACCTTCACGCCGTCGCGCTTGACGCTGCCTTCCTGCACCAGGCCGCCGACGCGGAAGGTGCGGTTGGACGGCGCTTCCTTGGCGTCGATCTGCGTCGGCGAATAGAAGAACACCAGGTTGCTCTGGAAGGCGTTGAGCACCAGCGCCGCGATGGCGGCCACCGAGACGACGACGCCTCCGGCAATGGCCAGGCGCTTGTGGCGGGGTTTCATTCAGGACTCCTCATTCATGTGGGCGGCCTCGCGGCGTGCCTGAGCATGCCTGCGCGCGGCCAGGATCGGCTCCAAGACCATCAGCAGCGCGGTGGCAATGTACGAGCCCCAGACGTAGAGCCCGTAACCACCCATTGCGAAGAATTCGCTCGCACTGCCCCAGTTCATGCTGCCGTTCCCTGCTTGCGGACCATCTCGGACACCCATTCCGTGTGCTGCTCGCGCTCGACCACGATGGCCCGCGTTCGCATGAAGACCACCGCGAAGGCATAGGCCCAGAACGCGAAGGTCATCAGCAGCATCGCCGTCAGCATGGTCTGCGCCATCTTCGGCGCCGCCGTCATGCTGATCGTCGCGCCCTGGTGCAGCGTGTTCCACCACTTCACCGAGAAGTAGATGATCGGCACGTTCACCGCACCGACGATCGCCAGCAGCGCGCCGGCCTGGTCGGCGCGACGGGTGTCGTCGATCGCGTTGACCAGGGCCAGGAAACCCAGATACAGAAACAGCAGGATGAGTTCCGAAGTCAGCCGCGCGTCCCACACCCACCAGGTGCCCCAGGTCGGCTTGCCCCAGAAGGCGCCCGTCCACAGCGCCAGGAAGGTGAAGACGGCGCCGGTGGGCGCGATCGCGCGCGCCACCATCGAGGCCAGGCGGGCGTTGAAGGCCCAGCCGATCGCCGCCCAGAAGGCCATCACCAGGTACAGCAGCATGGACATCCAGGCCGCCGGCACGTGGACGAAGATGACCCGGTAGGCCTCGCCCTGCGTCGCGTCGGTCGGTGCGACGAAGAAGCCGATGTACATCCCGGCGACGGTCAGCGCAAGGCAGACTGCCCACAGCCAAGGGATCATCCTGCCGGTCAGCGCGTAGAAGCGCGGCGGCGAGGAGAAGGTGAAGAAGGTCAGGCGGCCTTCCATGGGCATGTCACTCCGTAGCGATGCGCAGCGCCGCGCCGGTGGCCAGCGGTGCCAGCAGCACCGAGGCGATCAGCAAGGCGCCGAGCAGGGAAAAATGGCCGCGTGTCGAGATGCCGGCCTCGGCAGCCGACACCGCACCGGCGCCGAAGATCAGCGCCGGAATGCACAGCGGCAGGATGATCAGGATCAGCAGCACCGCGCCGCTGCGCAGGCCCAGTGTCAGCGCCGCACCCAACCCGCCGAGCAGGCTGAGGATGGGCGTGCCCAGCAGCAGCGTCAGCGCCAGCGTGAGGTTGGCCGGCGCGCTGAGGTCGAACAGGATGCCGAACAGCGGCGCCGCCAGCACCAGCGGTGCGCCGGTGACGACCCAGTGCGCCAGCGCCTTGGCCGCAGCGATCAGCCACAGCGACTCGCCCGACAGCAGCATCTGCTCGAGCGAGCCGTCGGCATGATCGCCCCCGTAGAGCTGCGTCAGCGAGAGCATCGCCGCGAGCAGCGCGCAGACCCAGACCACGCCCGGGGCGATCTGGCGCAGCGTCTGCGGCTCCGGGCCAACGCCGAGCGGGAACAGGCTGACCGCGACGAGGAAGAAGGCGATCGGCAGCAGCGCCTCGACGCGCCGCCGCGCCGCCAGCCGCAGGTCCCGCGCGACGATGGTGGCGAAGGCGCTGCTCATTGCACACGGTAGGCATCGAGCTGCAGCACGACCGGCGCCGGCTCGCGCAGCGTCAGGTCGATGTGGCTGGTCAGCACCGCGGCGCCGCCGCGCGCGGCGTGCGCGGACAGCGCTGCGTCGAGCATCGCGGTGCCCTCGGCGTCGAGCGCATCGTAGGGCTCATCGAGGATCCAGACCGGCGCCGCGGCATCGAGTTGCAGCCGCGCCAGCGCGACGCGTCGGCGCTGGCCCTGCGACAGCGTGCGCACCGCGGCACGGCGGCGACTGAACAGTCCGACACGCTTGAGCGCCTCGCTGCAGCCGGCCTCGTCGCCCGCATGGCCGTGCAGCCGGGCGAGGAACTGCAGGGCCTCCAGCACGCTGAGATCGTCTTTCAGCGCATTGGCGTGGGCCAGGTAGCACAACGAGCGGCACCAGGCCGCACCGGCACGGCGCAGCGGCACGCCGCCCCAGGTCACCGCCCCCTCGGCGGGGGTGGACAGGCCGGCCAGCAGTCGCAGCAGGCTGGTCTTGCCGCTGCCATTGGGCCCGCGCAGCCAGACGATCTGGCCGCTCTTCAGTTCGAAGTCGAGGCCGCGGAACAGCAGCCTGTCGCCACGGCGGCAGGCGAGGTCGCTGGCCGCGAGCGCGGGGCGGGAAGAAGGCACGGGAATGGGGCGCGAAACGCTGGAAACCCCGAATGATGCCGCAAACACCTTCGGCTTCCCTTATCGGGCATCAATCAGGCTTGAACGGGAACGGTTGATGCATGCTGCACCTGCACATCAACCTGTGCGGAGGGCCTGCCATGCTCGACACCACCACCACGCTCTTCTCCCACGTCAAGCCGGGAGACACCGCCTGGCGCAGCGACGGCCTGCGCGACTTCTTCCTCTACAAGGACCTGGGCGTCGAGGCGGCCACGCATGGGCGCGTCATCGCGCAACGGGTCAAGGCCAACATGGCACCCGAAAAGGGCACCGGCTGGCACCGCCATGAAGCGGACTTCCACATCGTCATCATGACCAAGGGCTGGGCGAAGTTCATGTACGGCGACCAGGAGACGCTGGTCTCGGCCGGCGACTGCGTGCACCAGCGCCCCGGCATCGTGCACTACCTGTTCGACTACTCGCCGGACATGGAGTACATCGAGATCGTCGGCCCGGCCGACTTCAAGACGGTCGAGATGCCGGCGCCGGCGGAGGTGCCGGCGCCGCAGGGCTGGGCCTGATCAGAACTCCATGTCGAGTTCCTCGATCTCCTCGGGTTCGCTGCGCGCCGCGGCGACCCACTCCTGCATCTCCGGCATCGCCATGATGGTGCGGCAGTAGTCGGTGCAGGGCTTGTTCAGCTTGACGTCGTAGCTGAGGAAGCGGGTGGCGACCGGCGCGTACATCGCGTCGGCCATCGTGCGCTGCCGGCCGAACAGGTAGGGGCCGCCGTAGGTGGCCAGGCATTCGGTCCAGATCTCGACGATGCGGTCGATGTCGGGCTGCGCGCCGGCCCAGATCTTGAAGCCCGGGTGGCGCGCCTTGAGGTTCATCGGCAGAGACGCGCGCAGGTTGGCGAAGCCGGAGTTCATCTCGCCGCTGACCGAGCGGCAGTGCGCGCGCGCGATCCGCTCGGCCGGCATCAGGCCGGCATCGGGGCAGATCTCGGCCAGGTACTGCGCGATCGCCAGCGTGTTCCACAGCTTCGCGCCGTCGTGCGTCAGGCAGGGCACGCGGATCGAGGGCGCCAGCAGCAGCAGTTCCTTGCGCGCATCGGCGTCGTCCGGCGAGACCATCACTTCGTCGAAGTCCAGCCCGGCGAAGCGGCACAGCAGCCAGCCGCGCAGCGACCACGACGAGTAATTCTTGCTCGACAGCGTCAACGAGGCGCGCGTTCCGGCGCGTCGTGGCGCCTTCGCCGGCGCGGCCTTCTTGCGCGCGGGTGCCTTGGAGCGGGTGGGCGTGGCAACGGGCGGCATGGTGGAGGCCTTGGTCCAGGGAGGTGGCGGTGCAACGAGCAATCCACATGCCACGCGCGCTGCCTTGGCGCATTAGTTGCTCGCTCCAGGGTGATCACCGCTTCGGGAGACCTGATTGATGTACCACGCCTACCAGGCCCATGCCGACGTGATGTGGCCGCTGCGCACGATGGCCCGCGCCGCGGTGCCGATGCTGCTGGACGACAGCCTCGGGATGGGCGGCCACCCGCCGCACCGCCAGGTGGCCGCAGCCTGCGAGGTGATGCGCCTGGCCGAAGTGACGCACCGCCGGCCGGACTGGGGCATCGCCAGCGTGCACGCCCAGGGCCGTGACTGGGCGATCGCCGAAGAGGAGGTGCATCACGCGCCCTTCGGCACGTTGCGCCGCTTCGCCAAGGTCGGCGCACCGGCGCAGCCGCGTGTGCTGATCGTCGCGCCGATGTCCGGCCACTTCGCCACGCTGCTGCGCGACACCGTTCGCACCGTGCTGCAGGACCACGACGTCTACATCACCGACTGGCTGAACGCACGCGACGTGCCGCTGTCCGAGGGTCGCTTCGGCCTGGACGAGTACATCGAGCACGTGATGCAGTTCCTCGCCGCCATCGGCCCCGGCACGCACCTGATGGCGATCTGCCAGCCCTGCGTGGCGGCACTCGCCGCCACCGCGCTGATGTCGGAAGACGAGCACCCGGCCACGCCGGCGAGCCTGACGCTGATGGCCGGCCCGATCGACTGCCGGATCGAGCCGACCGCGGTCAACCAGCTGGCCACCACGAAACCGATCGAGTGGTTCGAGAAGAACCTGATCAGCCTCGTGCCCTGGCGCTTCGCCGGCGGCGGCCGGCGTGTCTACCCCGGCTTCGTGCAGCTCAGCGCGTTCATGAGCATGAACAAGGAGCGCCATGTCAACGCCTTCCGCGACTACTACGTCGCGCTGGTCGAGCAGGAGCACGACAAGGCCGAAGCCACGCGGACCTTCTACGAGGAATACATGGCCGTGGCCGACCTGCCGGCCGAGTTCTACCTCGAGACGGTGGAGCGCGTGTTCCAGACCTACGACCTGCCACGCGGCGAACTGATGTTCCGCGGCCGGCGGGTCGACCCGTCGTCGATCCGCCGCACCGCGCTGGTCACCATCGAGGGCGAGCGCGACGACATCTGCGCCGTCGGCCAGACGCTGGCTGCGCAGGACCTGTGCAGCAGGCTGCGCCCCTACATGCGCACGCACTACGTGCAGCCGGGCGTCGGCCACTACGGCGTGTTCAGCGGGCGGCGCTGGCAGAACCAGATCTACCCGCTGGTGCGCGACGTCATCCACGTGAGCGGCTGAGCGCACGAGGCGGCGCTCAAGTCGCTGCCGGATCGGCCGAAATCCCGCGAATCGAGGTGCGTCCGGGCGAGGCGCGCCCGGACCTCGGAGACCACGGCACATGACAGCACGCCTTTCCCTGTTCGGACCCGGCATCCTGCTGATGCGCCGGCTGCGCATTCCCGTCAAGATGATCGTGATGGGGCTGTTCCTGCTGGTCCCGTTGCTCCTGCTGCTGCTGGACACCTACCGCACCGGGCAGGCCGACCGCAACTTCGCGCTATCGGAACTGGAAGGCACCCGCGTCGTCCAGGCGGCCAATGCGCTGGTCGGCCAGGTGCAGACGCACCGCGGCCTGACCAATCGGGCGCTGTCGGGCGATGCCGCTGCGCGCGATGCGCTGCCGCAGGCACGCGGCGAGTTCGACCTTGCATTGCGCACGCTGGACGCCGCCATCGCTGCCACCGGGCGCTTCGACGCCGCCGACCTGTGGTCGGCGAGTCGTGCCCCGTTGGCCGCGCTGGCCGAGGGCCGCCACGAGACCCGGCGCCAGGAGGCCTTCGCCCAGCACACCGCCGCCGTCGAGCAGCTGCGGCAGTTGATGCTGCTGGTGGCCGAACGCTCCGGCCTGCTGCTCGATCCGCAGGCGCAGACCTTCTTCCTGATGGACATCGCCGTCGAGCGCATGGTGCCGCTGTCCGAGACGCTCGGCCTGGCGCGCGGCCAGGGCGCCGCGATCCTGGTGCGCGGCGACGCAAGCAACACCGAGCGGGTGCAGATCCTCGGCCGCATGGACCTGCTGTCACGTCAGCTGGCCGATCTGCGCGGCAAGATCGAGGCCCTGCAACGCACTGGGACGCCGCCGCCTGGCGCCTGGGAGCCGGCATTCGCCGCCGCCGACGCCTTCGGCCAGCATGTGCGCAGCGTCTTCGAGGCCGATGCGATCGAGGGTGACCCGGCGGCATTCTTCGACCGCGGCAGCCAGGCGCTGGCGGCACTCGCAAAGCTCGACCAGCAGGTGCTGGCAGAGCTGGAGGGCGCACTCACGCAACGGGCGCAGCACAGCCTGCGCACGATGGCCGTGCAGATGAGCGTCACGCTGGTCGGCGTGGCGCTGATGCTGTACTTCGCGATCTCGTTCTACCTGAGCTTCGCCGGCTCGTTCAAGGCGCTGTCGCGCGGCGTCGAGGCCGTGGCCGGTGGCAACCTCGAGCATCGCGTCGAAATCCGCGGTGCCGACGAACTGGCCGACATCGGCGGCCTGCTCGAAGGCATGAACGCACGCCTGTCGGGCATGGTCGCCGAGATCCGCAGCAGCGCAGTGCGTGTCGGCCAGGCCGGCCAGCAGGCGGCGGCCAGCAGCGAGGCGCTGTCGCAGCGCACCGACGAACAGGCCGCCAGCCTGCGCCAGACGGTGGCCACGGTCGGCCAGCTCAGCGCGGCGGTGGCCTCGAGCGCCGACGCCGCCCAGGAACTCGACCGCATTGCCGGCGCGTTGCGCGTGCAGGCCGAGGCCGGCGGCGAGGCGATGCGCGCGACCGTCGGCTCGATGGACGCGCTGCAGGGCAGCTCGAAACGCGTCGGCGAGATCATCGGCGTGATCGACGGCATCTCGTTCCAGACCAACATCCTCGCGCTGAACGCCGCCATCGAGGCGGCGCGTGCCGGCGAGGCCGGTCGCGGCTTCGCGGTGGTGGCCGCCGAGGTGCGCCAGCTCGCCCAGCGCAGCAGCGCGGCGGCGGGCGAGATCCGCACGCTGATCGCCGCGTCCAGCGGGCAGGTCGGCGCATCGGTGGGCCGCATCGAGGGCGTCAGCCAGACGCTGGACGCCGTCGTCGCCGGCGTCAAGGATGTCTCGGAGCGGCTGCGCAACATCGCGTCGGCGAGCGCCGAGCAGAGCCAGGGCCTGCGCGAGATGAGCCAGAACGTCGGCAACCTCGACGAGATCACGCGCCAGAACGCCGCGATGGTCGAGGAGTCGGCCAGCGCCTCGCAGGACCTGGTCGAGCGCGCCGGCCTGCTGACCAGCGCGGTCGCCTCGATCCGCCTGCGCCAGGGCAGCGCCGACGAGGCGCGCGACCTGGTCGAACGTGCCATCGGCTGCATGCACGAGCACGGCTACGAAGCCGCGTGCCGGCTGATGCGCGACCGGGCCAACGGCTTCGTCGATCGCGACCTGTACGTCTTCGTCGCCGACCGCGAGGGCCGCTACCTGCTGCACGCCGCGCGGCCCGAGAAGGAAGGCTCGCGCATCCACGACGTGCCGGGCATCGACGGTGATCGTTTCGTCGTCGACGCCTGGGAGCGCACCGAACGCGGCGGCGGCTGGATCGAGTACGACATCCTCAACGCCGAGACCGGCGTGGTGCAGCCCAAGGCCTCGTACATGCAACGCTTCGATGAGAAGCGGGTGGTCGGCTGTGGCGTCTACCGCACCACCACCGCCGCAGCGGCACCAGCTCAGTCGCGGCTGGCCGGCATGAAGGCGCCGGTCGCGCCGCCGGCGGCCGCGCTGGGCGCGGGCCGCCTGGTGCCCGCCAGATAGCTCCACAGCACAGGCACCACCACCAGGGTCAGCAGCGTCGAGGTGATCACGCCGCCGATGATGGCGCGGCCCATCGGCGCCTGCAGTTCGCCCCCGTCGTTCAGCGCCAGTGCCAGCGGCAGCATGCCGAAGACCATCGCCGCCGTGGTCATGACGATCGGCCGCAGGCGGATCAGGCCGGCCTGCAGCAAGGCGTCGGCCACCGTGGCGCCGGACTGATGCGCGCGGTTGGCGAAGTCGACCAGCAGGATCGCGTTCTTCGTCACCAGGCCCATCAGCATCACCAGGCCGATCATCGAGAAGACGTTGAGCGTGCTGCGCCACAGCAGCAGCGCCAGCATCACGCCGATCAGCGACAGCGGCAGCGAGGCCATGATGGCGATCGGCTGCAGGAAGCTGCCGAACTGGCTGGCCAGCACGATGTAGATGAAGATCACCGCCAGCGCCATGGCGCCGAGCATGGCGCCGAAGGCCTCCTGCTGTTCGCGCGTGGCGCCGCCGACGTCGAAGCGCAGCCCGGCCGGCAGCGTGGTGGCGTCGACCAGTTTCTGCACATCGGCGCCGACGTCACCAGCAGGCCGGCCCTGCACGCCGGCGAAGATCGCCTCGCGACGCTGCAGGTTCTGGCGGCGGATCACCTCCGGGTTGGTCACCGGCTCGATGGTGGCCACCGCGTCGAGCGTGATCGGCGTGCCCTCCTTCGAGAACGCCACCGGCAGCGACCCCATCTGCGCGACCCGCTCGCGCTGCGCCTCGGGCAGGCGCAGCAGCACCTCGACCTGCTCGCCGTCCGGCGTGGTCCAGTAGGTGCCGACCTCGCCGTTGACGTAGGCACGCAGGCTGGCGGCAATCTGCGGCGCGGTCACCCCGAGTTCGCGCACCGCGCCGGGCTTCAGGCGCACCGCGTAGGCCGGCAGGCCGGGCTTGACCGACAGCTCGACGTCGGCGATGCCGGGAATCGTCTTCACCTTCTCCGCGAACTCGCGCGCCGCCGTGGCCAGCGCCTGCGGGTCGCTGCCGAGGATGGCGACGTAGATCGGCCGGTCGAAGCCGACCGAGACCTCGATGCCGGGGATGCGCGCGATCTCGCTGCGGATCGCATCCTCGACCTGCTTCTGCGTGCGCCTGCGCTCGCGGCGGTCGACCAGGCCGATGTTCAGCGAGGCCTGGTTGCGCCCGACCGCGAGGCCCGTGCCCTGCCCGCCGACGTTGGTGGAGATGGTCTTCACCTCGGGGAAGGCGGCGACGATGGCCTCGACCTGGCGCACCTTCTCGTCGCTGCGCGCCAGGCTGGAGCCGACCGTCATGCGGATGGCGATCTGCGTGAAGCCCTGGTCGGTCTGCGGGATGAACTCGCTGCCCACCAGCGGCGCCAGCGCCAGCGCGCCGACGAAGCTGGCCGCACCGACGCCGAGCACGATCGCGCGATTGCGCCCGGGCCGCTCGAACACCCAGCGGATCAGGCGTTCGTAGACGGCATGCAGCCCATCCATCGCCCGATCGACCACGCCGATCAGCTGCGCGACGCCGGGAATCCGGCGCGCATGCGCGCCCGGTGGATCGGGCCAGCGGCTGGACAGCATCGGGTCGAGCGTGAAGCTGACGAACAGCGACACCAGCACGGCCACGGTGACGGTGATGCCGAAGGGGTAGAAGAACTTGCCGACGATGCCGCCCATGAAGGCCACCGGCACGAACACCGCACAGATCGCGAAGGTGGTGGCCATCACGGCCAGGCCGATCTCCTCGGTGCCCTCGCGCGCGGCGGTGAAATGGTCCTTGCCGAGGTGGACATGGCGCACGATGTTCTCGCGCACCACGATCGCGTCGTCGATCAGCAAGCCGATGCACAGCGACAGCGCCATCATCGTCATGAAGTTCAGCGTGAAGCCGAAGGCATGCACGGCGATGAAGCTGGAGATCACCGCGATCGGCAGCGTCAGCCCGGTGATGATGGTGCTGCGCCAGGAGTGCAGGAACAGGAAGACGATCGCCACCGTCAGCAGCGCGCCCTCGATCAGCGTGTGGCGCAGGCCCTCGAGCGAGCCCTTGACGAAGTCGCTGTTGGCATAGACCAGGCGCAGTTCGACGTCGGCCGGCAGCGTCTTGCGCACCTCGTCCATGGCCGTCTTGATCGCCTCGCCGGTGGCCACCACGTTGGCGTCCTGCTGCTTGAAGACGTTGAAGTTGACGGCGCGCTGGCCGTTGATGCGCGCCACCGTGTCGGCCTCGCGTTCACGCTCGACCACGCGGCCGAGGTCGGCCAGGCGCAGCGGCAGGCCGCCGCGCTGCGCGACCACCATGTCGGCGAACTGGCGCGGGTCGGCGACGCGGCCTTCGACGCGCAGGATGGCATCCTGCGTCGAATCCGACAGCAGGCCGACCGGCTGGTCGGCATGGGCGTCGCGCAGCCCGGCGGCCACCTGGGCCGGCGTGATCGCATAGGCGCGCAGGCGGTCCGGGTCGAGGTCGATGCGCACCTCGCGCCTGGCCAGGCCCGACACCTCCACCGTGGCCACTCCCTCGACCCGCTGCAGCCGCCGCGCCACCACCTGATCGGCGAGGATGGACAGCTCGCGCGCGCTGCGCGTCGGCGAGATCAATGCACTGACCACCACCGGGCTGCTGTTGTCGTTGTTGAAGCGCGCCACCGTCGGCGGCTTGGCGTCCTCCGGGAAGGCGCCCTGGACCACCGCGATGCGGTCGCGAACGTCCTGCATCGCACGCGCCATGTCGGCGTTGAGCGTGAACTCGACGCTGGTCTGGCTGCGACCCTCGAAGCTGCGCGAGGTGATCTGCTTGATGCCGGCGATGCTGTTCAGCCCCTCCTCGACCAGCTTGGTGACCTCGCGTTCCACCGCCTCCGGTGAGGCGCCGGGGTAGGCGACGTCGATGAAGGCCACCGGTGGCTGCACGTCGGGCATCTGCTCGACACCCAGGCGCGCGTACGAGAACAGGCCGAGCACGCACAGCGCGACCATCACCATGGTCGCGAACACCGGGTTTCCGATCGACACTCGTGTGATCCACATGGCAGGCTCCTCAGCGCAACGCAGAGGTCGAGGCGGCCGAGGCCACCGCCGCCGCACGTGCCACGACCGTCGCCTTGCTGCCCTCGCGCAGGCTGTCGAAGCGCGCGGCCAGCACCTGCGCGCCCGGCGACAGACCGGAGACGATCTCCACCCGGCCCTGCGCCTCGTCGCGCCGGCCCAGCGTGACCGCGCGACGCGCCAGCACGCCGCCCTCGATCACCCAGACCTGTGCAGCGCCGGCCGCCCCCGTCACGGCGAGCAGCGGCAGCGTGAGCCGCTGCTCCGGGTCGGGAAGGGTCGCCGAGGCGACCGCGTACTGGCCGGCACGCAGCCGCTCCTTCGGATTGGCCACGCTGACGGTCACGCCGATCGCCCGCGTGCCCGCCTCGGCGGCCGGTGCAATGCGCTCGAGCCGGCCTTCCACCAGCCCGTCGCCCCCCTCGACGCGCAGTTGTACCGGCAAGCCCGGCGCCAGCAGCGCCACTTCGTGCGTGCCGACGCTGCCGGCCAGCTCCAGCGTGGCGAGGTCGACGATCGTCAGCACCGGCTGTTCGAGCGCCAGCTTCTCGCCGGCCAGGGCATGCCGCTTGGCGACCAGGCCGGCGATCGGCGCCACCAGGGCGCCGTCGCGCAGCCCCAGCCTTGCGATGGCCAGTTGCGCCTGCGCCGCCTCGAGGCCGGCCTTGGCAGCCTCCAGCGACGAACGCGAAGCGTCGAGCGCCGTCGGGGAGATGAACTGCTGGTCGGCCAGGCGCTGGTTGGAGGCATGGACCCGTTCGGCCTGGGCGAACTGGGCGCGGGCCGATTCCACCGTGGCCGCCCGTTCGGCGACGCGGCTGCCCAGGTCGGCCAGGTCGATCTGGCCGATCACCTGCCCGGCACGCACCCGGCTGCCCTCGCCCACCGCCAGCGACAGCAGCGTGCCGCTGGCCTTGGCGCGCAGCACGGCGCTCTGCGGCGCCACCAGCGGGCCGGAGAAGCTCAGCCGCAGCGGCAGGCTCGCCGGCAGCGGCTGCACCACCTCGCGCGGGGTGAACTCGAGCGTCGGGTCGGGCGCCTTGGCGTCCTTGCCTGCGCCGCCCAGACCGCTCATCTTCGCGGCGCCCAGGGCCGCCGCCACCACCAACAAGCCTGCCCCGCCCAGCCAGATCGCCTTGCGCATCTCTTGTTCCTCCCTGGTTCGCTCTCGTGAAGCGGGGCCAGTCTAGGAACGCCGGGCGATTTCTCCATCCCGCATGCGACAGGCCGCGGGGGCGGGGTGACGAACTGCGCCGCCAGCCGACGGACGGGCCGGCGCAGGGATGGACGGTACCGGCCGCTCAGGCCGGCAGCTTGAAGCGGGAGACTTCCTCGGCCAGGCGAATCGCCTGCTCCTTGAGTGACGCCGCGGCGGCCGCGGTCTCCTCGACCAGCGCCGAGTTCTGCTGCGTCATGCCGTCGAGGTCCTGCACGGCCTGGGTGGTCTGGCTGACGCCGGTGGCCTGCTCGTCGGCACCATTGGCGATCGCGGCGAGCAGCCGGTTGACCTCGTTCGCGCTGCTGACGATCTCGCCGATGGTCGCACCGGCGTCGCGCACGATCTTCGCGCCGCCGGCGACCTGGTCGACGCTCTCGGTGATCAGGCCCTTGATCTCCCGGGCCGCCTCGGCCGAGCGCTGCGCCAGTGCGCGCACCTCGGAGGCGACCACCGCGAAGCCGCGCCCGGCCTCGCCGGCACGGGCCGCTTCGACCGCCGCGTTGAGCGCCAGGATGTTGGTTTGAAACGCGATGCCGTCGATCACGCCGATGATGTCGCCGATCCGGCTCGAGGAGGCGTGGATGCCTTCCATCGTCGTCACCATCGTGCCGATGATCTCGCCGCCGCGCTCGGCCAGCGAGGCGTTGCCGCGCGCGATGCCGGCCGCCTGCTGCGCCTGCTCGGAGGTTGCCTTCACGGTGGAGGAAATCTGGTCCATCGCTGCAGCCGACTGCTGCAGGTTGGCCGCTGCCTGTTCGGTGCGGCTGGACAGGTCCATCGAGCCGTCGGAGATCTCGGAGGACGAGTGAACGATGTTGTCGGAGGCGCCGCGCACCTTGCCGACGATGCCGCGCAGCGAGGCCTGCATGTCGGCGAGAGACCCCATCAGCCGGGCCGCCTCGTCGTTGCCCCAGGGGCGCGGCTGGGTGGTCAGGTCGCCGGCGGTCATCGCCTCGAGGTGCTTCTGCACCTCGCGCAGGCCGCCGTGGGTCACCAGGTAGAACGAATAGAAGAGATAGGCGGCGGTGAACAGCGACAGCACCACGACCGCCGTGACCCAGGCACGCTGGGCGGACAGGCCGGAGCGGCGCAGCTCGAGCAGTTGCTCGAGCTTGTCGAGCGTGCGGCTCTGCGCGCCGTGCAGTTCGTCGATCACCACGGCGCCGGCCGCGAGCCGGGCATCGTCGGCCGAGCGCGAGGCCGCCAGCGCGTGGAAGTCGTGAAGCTGCTTGCGGATCTCCTCGTCGCGCAGCAGCTGGCGGAAGGCGGGCTGCAACTGGTAGACCTTGGGCAGGCCAGCGGCCCAACGCTCGTCGTTGAGGTCGCCCAGTGCCTCGGCGCGTGTCATCCACAGCACCATGTCGTCGGAGGCCGGCAGGCCGCGCGCCAGGGCCTGCGCGGCGTCGCGAAGACGCACCGTGGCCTCGACCACCATCGGCAGTGCAGCGGTCACGCCGTCCATCAGGTAGTAGCTGTCGAGATCGGGATCGAGCGTCAGGTTGGAACCGTCCGCAGCCTGGGTGAGCAGCGCCGTCGCGGCGTCGACCCGGCCGGTGAAGTTGGCGTAGGTCCTGGCCCAGTCACCAGCGGCAACCGCGGGCGACATGCCCTTGAGTGCTGCCAGGGCCTTCGACGTGCCCAGCGACGCACCGAGCCGCGCATCGATCTGCTCGACCTTGCGCAGCTGGGCTGCGTAGACGTCGTCGGCGCGCGCCGGGGCGGCGCTGTCGCCACCCTTCAACTGCGCTGCCGCGGCCAGTGCTCGCTGCTCCTGCACCAGCTTCAGCAGCGGCAGCACCTCGCGTGCATAGTCGACGCCTTCCAGTTCCTTGCTGGTGAAGTCGATGGCAGCCGCCTTGTCGCCGAAGTAGTTCCAGCCCAGCACCAGCACCGGCACGACCAGAACCGACAGGATGATCATCGCCTTGGCGCGGAACTGGATGCGCCGGAACAGCTTGACGCCCGGCGCCCAGGCACCGTGGTGGCGGAAGAACTCGATCAAGCCGCCGGAGCCGCCGCGGCGATCGTCGCCCACCGTCGCTACTGCCTTGTTCATGGAATTCCTGAAGGAGTTGACGAGTCCGCACCCGAGCGACGCCAAAAGTCACTTCTGATGCACCAACTCATTGTCGGCAACCGGCGCCGCCTTCTTGAGGTGAACTGACAGGGACTAAGCCGCCATCTTCGACGGCGACCGGGTCATTTCTGGCGAATCAGGCGATTCGCGCGGGAATGGGCGCCAACCCGGGGTGTACGTCCCCGCACTGCGCGCGGTGGCGCAAGGCGTGGTCCATCAGCACCAGCGCCAGCATCGCCTCGGCAATCGGCGTGGCGCGGATGCCGACGCAGGGGTCGTGGCGACCGAAGGTCTCGACCATGGCCGGCTGGCCGTGCAGGTCGATCGAGTGGCGCGGGCTGCGGATCGAGCTGGTCGGCTTGATCGCGATGCTGACCGTGATGTCCTGCCCGGTCGAGATGCCACCGAGCACACCGCCGGCGTTGTTGCTGGCGAAGCCCTGCGGCGTGAGTTCGTCACCATGGGTCGTGCCGCGCTGGGCGACGCTGGCGAAACCGGCTCCGATCTCGACGCCCTTGACCGCGTTGATGCCCATCATCGCGTAGGCGATGTCGGCATCGAGCTTGTCGAACAGCGGCTCGCCCAGGCCGGCCGGCACGTTGCGGGCGATCACCGCGATGCGCGCGCCGCAGCTGTCGCCAGCCTTGCGCAGTTCGTCCATGTGCGACTCCAGGCGCGAAATGTCGCTGGCGTTGGCGGCGAAGAAGGGGTTGTCCGGGATGTGCGCTTCACTCTCGAACGGGATCTCGATCTCGCCGAGCTGCGTCATGTAGCCGACGAACGAGGTGCCGAACTGCTGCTTGAGCCACTTGCGGGCCACTGCCCCGGCACCGACCATCGGCGCCGTCAGCCGCGCCGAGGATCGCCCGCCGCCGCGCGGATCGCGCAGGCCGTACTTCTGGAAGTAGGTGTAGTCGGCGTGACCGGGGCGGAAGGTCTGGACGATGTTGCCGTAGTCCTTGCTGCGCTGGTCGGTGTTGCGGATCAGCAGGCAGATCGGCGTGCCGGTGGTCTTGCCTTCGTAGACGCCAGAGAGGATCTCCACCGCATCGGGCTCGTTGCGCTGGGTCACGTGCCGGCTGGTGCCCGGGCGGCGGCGGTCGAGTTCGGGCTGGATGTCGGCTTCGGACAGTTCCATCCCCGGCGGGCAGCCATCGATCACGCAGCCGATCGCCGGGCCGTGCGACTCGCCGAAGTTGGTGACGCGGAACAGTTCGCCGAGGGTGCTGCCTGACATGCGCCGATTCTAGTCGGCGCACTCCACAGGCCCGGCTCAGTTCGGCGTGGGCTGCGTGCCGGCCTCTTCCACCGGCCAGTCGCGGATGTAGGCCTTGAGCATGCGGTTCTCGAAGTCCTGGCTGTCGACCACCGCCTTGGCCACGTCGTAGAAGGAGATCACACCCATCAGCGTGCGCTGGTCCATCACCGGCATGTAGCGTGCGTGGCGCTCGAGCATCATGCGGCGCACTTCGTCGATCTCGGTCTCGGGCGTGCAGGTCAGCGGGTGGTCGTCCATCACGCTGCGGATGGTCGTCGCGCCAACCGACCCGCCGTTCTTGACGACCGCCTGGATCACCTCGCGGAAGGTGAGCATGCCCACCAGTTCACCGTGATCCATGACCACCAGCGAGCCGATGTCCCGGTCGGACATGGTCTTCAGTCCGACCGCCAGCTGCTCTTCCGGGCTGACGGTGAAAAGTGTGCCCCCCTTGACGCGCAGGATGTCGCTGACCTTCATGATCCTCTCCTAGTCGCAAGTCGCGGCCCAATATAGCCCACAATTCCGGGCGAAGACAGCCCAGAGGAGACCCCATGCCCGGTGCCGCGGACCCCGGCTTCGACACCCTCGCGTTGCACGCCGGCGCCGCGCCCGACCCGGCCACCGGCGCGCGTGCGGTGCCCATCCACCTGAGCACCTCGTTCGTGTTCGAGTCGAGCGAGCACGCCGCGTCGCTGTTCAACCTCGAGCGCTCGGGCCATGTCTACAGCCGCATCTCCAACCCGACCAACGCGGTGCTGGAAGAGCGTGTCGCGGCGCTCGAAGGCGGGGTCGGCGCGATCGCCACGGCCAGCGGCCAGGCCGCGCTGCACCTCGCGGTGGCGACGCTGGCCGGCGCCGGCTCGCACATCGTGAGTTCGAGCGCGCTGTACGGCGGCTCGCACAACCTGCTGCACTACACGCTGGCACGTTTCGGCATAGCCACGACATTCGTCAAGCCGGGTGACATCGACGCCTGGCGCGCCGCGATCCGCCCGAACACGAAGCTGCTGTTCGGCGAGACGCTCGGCAACCCGGGCCTGGACGTGCTCGACGTCCCGGCCGTCTCGGCCCTCGCCCATGAGCAGGGCATTCCGCTGCTGGTCGATTCGACATTCACGACACCGTGGCTGATGAAGCCCTTCGACCACGGCGCAGACCTGATCTTCCACTCGGCCACCAAGTTCCTCTCCGGCCACGGCACGGTGATCGGTGGCGCGCTGGTCGACAGCGGGCAGTTCGACTGGGAACGTTCGGGGCGCTTCCCCGAACTCGCGCAGCCCTATGCCGGCTTCCACGGCATGGTGTTCACCGAAGAGAGCACGGTCGGCGCCTTCCTGCTGCGTGCACGCCGCGAGGGCCTGCGCGACTTCGGCGCCTGCATGAGCCCGCACACCGCCTGGCTGATCCTGCAGGGCATCGAGACGCTGCCGCTGCGCATGGCGCGCCATGTCGAGAACACGCGCAAGCTCGTGCAGTTCCTCGCGGCGCACCCGATGGTCGCGCGGGTCGGCTACCCGGAGCTGGAGGGCCACCCCAGCCACGCGCTGGCGAAGAAGCTGCTGCCGCGCGGCTGCGGCTCGGTGTTCAGCTTCGACATCAAGGGTTCGCGGGCCCAGGGCAAGGCCTTCATCGAGGCGCTGAAGATCTTCTCGCACCTGGCCAACGTGGGTGACTGCCGCTCGCTGGTCATCCATCCGGCCTCCACCACGCACTTCCGCATGGACGACGCGGCGCTGGCCCAGGCCGGCATCGCGCCGGGCACGATCCGCCTGTCGATCGGGCTGGAGGACGCCGACGACCTGATCGACGACCTGAAGCGTGCGCTGAAGGTCGCCGAGAAGGCGGTGGCCTGATGGAACTGACCGTGTCCGGCCGCAAGGCCTACGCCTACACCGGCGGCAAGCCTTTCGATGCCGCCCTGCCCTGCATCGTCTTCGCGCATGGTGCGCTCCACGACCACAGCGTCTGGAACCTGCTGGCGCGCTGGTTCGCGCACCACGGCCATGCGGTGCTGGCGATCGACCACCCCGGCCACGGCCGCAGCGAGGGGCCACCGCTGCCCAGCGTCGAGGCCCTGGCCGACTGGACGCTGGCGCTGCTCGATGCCGCCGGTGTGCAGCGCGCCGCGGTGGTGGGCCACAGCATGGGCACGCTGATCGGGCTGGAGATGGCCGCGCGCGCACCGCAGCGTGTGTCGGCTCTCGTGATGCTCGCCACGGCCTACCCGATGAAGGTTTCGGACGTGCTGCTGTCGACCGGCCGGGAGCAACCGCTGCGGGCCATCGACATGGTCAACGCCTTCTCGATCGGCGGCATCGCGAGCAAGCCGTCGTTCCCCGGCCCCGGCATGTGGCTTCACGGCAGCAACCGCGCCCTGATGCGGCGCATGCTGGCCTCCGGCGGCGGGCGCGCGGGGCAGAACCTGTTCGAACACGACTTCCACCTGTGCAACAACTACGCAAACGGCCTGCAGGCTGCCGCGCAGGTGCGCTGCCCGGTGACGTTCGTGCTCGGCGAGCGCGATCAGATGACGTCGCCGAAGGGCACGCGCGACTTCGCCGCCGCGTTGCGTGCGCAGATCGTCACGCTCAGCGCCGGGCATTCCCTGATGACCGAGGCGCCGGACGCCGTGTTGAATGCGACGATCATGGCCCTGGGCCGATCCGTGGAGGCCGCATGAGCACGAGCGCTGCCGATCCGAAGTCGATGAAGACCTTCGCCGACTTCTACCCCTTCTACCTGAGCGAGCACAGCAACCGCACCTGCCGGCGGCTGCACTTCGTCGGCTCGACGCTGGCACTGGTCTGCCTGGCCATGCTGATCGCCACGGGGCGGCCTCAGTACCTGCTCTACGGCCTGCTGTGCGGCTACGGCTTCGCCTGGATCGGCCACTTCGGCTTCGAGAAGAACAAGCCGGCCTCGTTCAAGCGGCCGCTGTTCAGCTTCATGGGCGACTGGGTCATGTACAAGGACATCTGGACGGGCCGCATCCCGTTCTGAATCCCGCTGATGGCGATGAACGACACGACGAGCGACGAGCACGGCCCGAGCACGATCGAGCGGCTCGTCAACGTCGTCGCACTGCCGATCGGCCGCTGGGACCGCGAATCGCGGCTGGTGTTCTGCAACTCGCCCTACCTGATGTGGTCGGGCCGCACACGCGACGAGCTGCTCGGCCGCACGCTGGCCGAGTTGTATGGCGACGAGGCCTGGGGCCGCGCGCGCCCGGCCTTCGAGCGGGCCTTCCGCGGCGCGACGACCAGCTACGAGCGCCTGCTGCGCCACGGCACGCTGGCCGGTCGCTGGGCGCGCATCCAGGTCTTCCCAGATGCCGATGCGAACGGCGAGGTGCACTCGGTGCTGACGATCGCCACCGACATCCACGAGGACGTGACGGCACGCGAGGCGCTGATCGCCTCGCGCGTGCGGCTCGACCGCTTCACCGAGAACATCCCCTATCCGCTGACCTACGTCGACCGCGAGTTCGTGCTGCGCTTCGTCAACAAGGCCTACTGCGAGATCATCGGCAAGCCGGCAGAGCAGTTGCTCGGCCGCCATATCGGCGCGGTTCGCGGCCAGCGCCGCTGGGCCGAGCACGAGCCGCACTTCCGCCGTGCGCTGGAGGGCAAGACGGTGCAGTACACCCGGCTGGTCGACGGCCTGGCCAACAACGCCGAAGGTGGCCCGCGCTGGCTGCGCACCAGCTACGTGCCGGATTTCGACGCCGGCGGCGAGGTCGTCGGCCTGTACACGGTGACGATCGACGTGCACGACCTCACCGTCGCGCAGGAACAGCTGCGCCGCAGCGTCGAGCGCGACATGCTGACCGACGTGCTCAGCCGCCGCACGATGATGGACCGCATCGAGGCCGCGCTGGTCACCGCGATGCACGAGCCGGTGGCGCTGTTCTTCGTCGACCTCGACGGCTTCAAGGCGGTCAACGACCGGCTCGGCCACCGCGAGGGCGATGCGCTGCTGATCAAGGTCGGGCAGGCGCTGCAGTCCAGCGTGCGCGCCGACGACGCCGTCGGCCGCTTCGGCGGCGACGAGTTCCTCGTGCTCGCACAGGTGCGCGGCCCGGCCGGCGCGCGCGCGCTCGCGCTGCACATGCTCGAGGCGGTTCGCAAGGTCGGCGCCGAGGTCAGCGGCGGCGGCGTCAGCGCGAGCATCGGCTACGCGCTGGCCCCTTCGGACGCTCAGCATCCGCTGAAGCTGCTGCAGGCGGCCGACGACGCGATGTACGCCGCCAAGCGCCTCGGCAAGGACCAGGTGCAGCACGCCACCGCCCGCGGCGGCGTCAGGCCCGAAGCAGCTCGGCCAGCGTGAGCCGGTCGAAGCCGGCACGATCGCGGAAGGCGCTCAAGGCCGGCGACGGCTCCAGCAGCAGCCGCGACAGCAGCGGCGCAGCCGGCGTGACCAGCGGGTCTGCCAGCAGCACGTAGCGCGCCGCACCGGGCTCGTCCAGGCGCGCCAGCCAGTCCATCTCGGTCAGCAGGTCGACGATCGGCTCGGCCTGCAGCGGGTCGACGCGCAGCGTCTCCGACAGTTCGGCCAGGCTCAGGCCACGGGCTTCGCTGCCGCGCGCACGATCGAGTTCGGTCAGCAGCGCCAGGGCGAGCGCGAAGCGCGAGCCAGGCCCGTCCGGCCAGCGCGCCACACGCATGCGCAGGCTGGGCGCGTAGGCGGCGATGACCGCGCCGAGCAACACGATCACCCAGCCGAGGTAGATCCACACCAGCAGGATCGGCAGCGTGGCGAACGCGCCGTAGACGACCGCGAAGGTCGGCACCTGGGCGATGTACCAGGCCAGGGCCTTCTTCGCCACCTCGAAGCCGACCGAGACGAACACGCCGCCGGCGATCGCGTGGCGCCAGCTCACGTGGGTGTTGGGCACATAGTGGAACAGTGCGGCCATGCCCGCGGCGAGCAGCACGAACTCGATGGTGTTGAGCAGCAGGCTGACGCCGCCCGGCAGCTCGGAGACGAGGCCTCGCGAGGCCGAGATGACGTAGGAGGTCAGGCTCAGGCTGACGCCCAGCACCAGCGGCCCGAGCGTCGCGGCCGCCCAGTAGACCAGCACGCGCTGGGCGATCGGCCGCGGCGTGCGCACGCGCCAGATCGCATTGAGCGTGCGGTCGATGGTCAGCATCAACGCCAGCGCGGCGAAGAACAGGAACACCAGGCCGACGGTGCCGAGCCGGTTCGCCTTGGCGGCGAACTGGGTCAGCGCCGTCATCACCGGCTTGGCGATGTTGTCGGGCACCAGGCTTTGCAGGAAGTACTTCTGCAGCGACTCCTGGAACGAGGCGAACATCGGGAAGGCGGAGAACAGCGCGAGCGTCACCGTGACCAGCGGCACCAGCGAGATCAGCGTGGTGAAGGTCAGGCTGCTGGCGGTCAGGCCGAGATGGTCTTCGCGAAAGCGCTGGCGCAGCGTGCGCGCGGTCTCGAGCCAGGGCCAGTGCTGCAGCGTCTCGACCAGCTGCGCCGCGCGCTCGCGCCAGCTCTCCTCGAAGCGGGCCTTCAGATGCGACGGTAGATTCATTGCTGGCATCATAGCCAGCGATGCACTCAGAACTTTCTCCTGCCGTGGCCTGGTCGCAGCGCGTGGCCGTGGCCGCCCTGCTCGGCCTGATCGCGCTCGGCCTGGCCTGGGAGCTGTGGCTCGCGCCGACCGGCAGCGGCATGCTGGCGCTGAAGGTGCTGCCGCTGACGATTCCGCTGGCCGGGCTGCTCAAGCGCCGGCTCTACACCTACCGCTGGGTCAGCCTGGTGATCTGGCTGTACTTCATCGAAGGCGTGGTGCGCGCCAGCGGCGACGGCGGCCTGTCGGCACGGCTGGCACTGGCCGAGATCGCGCTGTGCCTTGTCCTCTTCACCGCCTGCACGGTGCACGTGCACTGGCGAGTGCGCCGCCATCCGGAAGGCACGGCATGACGCTCGAGGCCACGCTGCGCGGCATCGTCGGCTCGCCCTACGTGATGCGCGGCGGCAATCTGCCCGCCTACGAGATCGACTGGCGCAAGCGCTACCGGGGTCAGGCGCGCGTGGTCGTGCGGCCGGCCTCGACCGCCGAGACGGCCGCGGTGGTGCGCGCCTGCGCGGAGGCCGGCGCGCCGATCGTCGTGCAGGGCGGCAACACCGGTCTGGTGGGCGGCTCGGTGCCCGACGGCAGCGGCAGGCAGGTGCTGCTGCACCTGGGCCGGCTCAACCGCGTGCGCAGCATCGACGCGGCCAACCTGACGATGACCGTCGAGGCCGGCTGCCTGCTGCAGGCGGTGCAGGAAGCGGCCGCCGCGAAGGATCTGCTGTTCCCGCTCAGCCTGGCCGCCGAGGGCAGTTGCACGATCGGCGGCAACCTGGCCACCAACGCCGGCGGCACGCAGGTGCTGCGCTACGGCAACGCGCGCGAGCTGTGCCTCGGCCTGGAAGTCGTGACCTCCACCGGCGAGGTCTGGGACGGCCTGGCCGGCCTGCGCAAGGACAACACCGGCTACGACCTGCGCGACCTGTTCATCGGCAGCGAAGGCACGCTGGGCATCATCACGGCAGCCACGCTCAGGCTCTACCCGCAGCCGACCACCGTCACCACGGCCCTCGCCTCGGTCGAGTGGCTCGACTCGGCGGTCGACTTCCTCGGCCTCGCGCAGGCGCGCCTCGGCGCCGGGCTGACCGGCTTCGAGGTCATGAACCGCTTCTCGCTCGATCTGGTGCGGCAGCACTTCCCGCAACTGCAGCAGCCCCTGCCTGGCTCGCCCTGGACGGTGCTGCTCGAGCAGTCGGCCAGCGACGATGCCGAACAGGCCGCACAGCGCTTCGAGGACCTGCTCGCGCTGGCCTTCGAGCGCGGGCTGGTCAGCGATGCGGCGGTCGCCGCCAGCATCGAGCAGTCGCGCAACATGTGGCACCTGCGCGAATCGATCCCGCTCGCGCAGAGCCTCGAGGGGCTGAACATCAAGCACGACATCTCGGTGCCGATCTCGCGCATCCCGGCGTTCGTGCGCAACACCGACGAACTGCTCGAGCGCGCCGTGCCGGGTGTGCGCCTGGTCGACTTCGGCCACCTCGGCGACGGCAACCTGCACTACAACGTGCAGGCCCCGGTGGACATGCCGGCCGATCGCTTTCTCGCCGAGCGCGAGTCCGAGGTCAACCGCATTGTCTACGACGCGGTGATGGCCCACGGCGGTTCGATCTCTGCCGAGCATGGCATCGG
The DNA here is from genome assembly GCF_943372545.1 of Variovorax sp. YR752. Classification (NCBI taxonomy): domain Bacteria; kingdom Pseudomonadati; phylum Pseudomonadota; class Betaproteobacteria; order Burkholderiales; family Comamonadaceae; genus Variovorax; species Variovorax sp. YR752. Next base: position 42,210 of record NZ_CALRZC010000025.1, read on the forward strand.
TGCGCTCAAGCGCGAGGAACTGGCACAGCGAAAGTCGCCGGTGGCGCTGGGCATGATGCGGGCGATCAAGCAGGCGCTCGATCCGCAAGGCCTGCTGAATCCGGGCCGCCTGCTCTGAGCGGCGGCTCGCCGCGCTACTGATTCAGGCCCTTCGATCGGGGACTACTGGAGCGGGCCTTTCGGACCTGCGGGCACAGGCAGCGCCATCACCTCGATGCCTTCGTCGCGCAGCGCCTGCGCATCCTCGCGGCTGGCCTGACCACGGATGCCGCGCGCCTCGACCTCGCCATAGTGGATGCGGCGCGCCTCTTCCGGGAAACGCTCGCCGACGTCTTCGGTCTGCGCCATCACCCGGCGTACGGCCTGCGTCCAGGCCGCCTGCAAGGCCACGCCGGGGTCGACCGGAGCCTCGGCTTGCTTCGTGGCCGACACGTTCAGCCGTGGCGCAGTGGGCAGGCGGCTGATCGCGCCGTCACCGCAAGTCGGGCAGTTCACCAGGCCGCGGCGGGTCTGGGATTCGAAGTCGTCGTCGGAGCCGAACCAGCCTTCGAAACGATGGTCATGAGCACAGCGCAGGTTCAGGACCTTCATGCCGCGGATTATGGTCCGCGGCAGTCCGTCACGGTGAAAAGCCGGGGATGGCCCAGCGGCCGACGCGCCAATTCTGCAACCACTGCAAGCCGATCAGCGTCTTCGCGTCGGTCACTTCGCCGGCCGCGCAGCGGCGGTCGAGTTCGTCGACCGTGCACAGTTGCAGGTCGAGGAACTCGCCATCGTCGAGACGGCGCTCGCCGGCCGTGAGGCCGCGCGCGAACCAGATCTCGATGCGCTCGCTCGAGTAGGCGATCGCGTTGTGCAGCACGCCGGCGAGGGCCCATTCGCGGGCGCGGTAGCCGGTCTCCTCGAACAGCTCGCGCTGAGCGCAGTCGCGCGTCGCCTCGCCGGCATCGAGCTTGCCGGCGGGGAACTCCAGCATCACCTGCGCGAGCGGATAGCGCCATTGGCGCTCCATCACGAGGCGGCCGTCGTCGAGGAGGGGCACGATCATCACCGCACCGGAATGCACGATGAACTCCCGCGTCGCCTCGGCGCCGTCCGGCAGGCGGATGCGGTCGCGCCGCACTTCGAGCAGTCGGCCCTGGAAGACCGTCTCGCTGGCGAGGGTCTCCTCGCGCAGGTGCACGTCGTCGGCTCTGGCCGGCGCTTCGTTCACGCCTGGCCGATCAGGAGCCGAGCGCCTTGACGATGGCCTGCGCGCACAGCGCCATCAGGCCGCCGGGCAGGATGCCGAAGACCAGCACCGCGGCGCCGTTGAGCGACAGCAGCGTGCGCACTTCACCGGTGCTGGCGATCGGGTGCGTATCCACCGGCTCGTCGAAGTACATCACCTTGACCAGGCGCAGGTAGTAGAAGGCTGCGACCAGCGACAGCAGCACGGCGATCACCGCCAGCCAGATGTACAGCGCGACGTTGGTCGATACCAGCGCCTGCAGCACCGCCAGCTTGGCGTAGAAGCCCACTGTCGGCGGAATGCCGGCCAGCGAGAACATGAAGATCGCCATCACCGCGGCGTACCAGGGGCTTCGCCGCGCCAGGCCCTTGAGGTCGTCGATCTGCTCGGCTTCGTGGCCGGCGCGCGAGAGCAGCATCACGATGCCGAAGGTGCCCAGCGTGGTGAACACGTAGGTCAGCACGTAGAACATCGACGAGCTGTAGCCGTTGGCAGCCGACAGCGTGTTGACCGACACCACCGTCGGCGTCAGGCCGAGCAGCATGAAGCCCATCTGGCCGATGGTCGAATAGGCCAGCATGCGCTTGAGGTTGCTCTGCGCGATCGCGGCGAGGTTGCCCAGCGCCATTGAGGCGACCGACAACAGGATCAGCATCTGCTGCCAGTCCTGCGCGATGCCGGACATGCCCTCGACCAGCAAGCGGATGGTGATCGCGAACGCGGCCAGCTTCGGCGCGCCGGCCACCAGCAGCGTGATCGCCGTCGGCGCGCCCTGGTACACGTCCGGAATCCACATGTGGAACGGCACGGCACCGAGCTTGAATGCGAGGCCGGAGACGACGAACACGATGCCCAGCACCAGCACGGCCTTGTTGATCTGGCCGGTGGCGATGGCCTTGAAGACCTCGCCGATGTCCAGCGAGCCGGTGGCGCCGTACATCATCGACAGGCCGTAGAGCAGGAAGCCGCTGGCCAGCGCGCCGAGCACGAAGTACTTCATCGCCGCCTCGGTGGCGGGGGCGTGGTCGCGGCGCAGCGCCACCAGGGCGTACAGGCTCAGCGACATCAGCTCCAGGCCGAGATAGACGACCAGGAAGTTGTTCGCCGACAGCATCACGTTGATGCCCAGCAGCGAGAACATCGCCAGCGTGATCAGCTCGCCCTTGAGCATCTCGCGCTCGGCCGCGTAGGGCCGCGCGTAGGCCAGCGAGACCATGGTGGCGATGGTCGCGAAGAAGGCCAGCAGGTGGCCCATCGGATCGGCCACCACCATGCGTTGCACGGCGTAGATGGTTTCGCCGGCGTCGAAGCGCAGCAGGTGAAGGATCGCCACCGCGGCGAGCGCGGCCTGCGCGAGCAGGTAGGTCGGTGTGCGGCGCGGGTGCGTGACCCACAGGTCGACCATCGCGACCACGAGGGCCGCGGCCAGCAGCAGGACTTCGGGCGCGATCGCCAGCCAGTTCATCTCGTTCATGTCAGGGCACCAGCTTGGATTGCGCCACGTGCTTGAGCAGCTCGGTCACCGAGACGTGCATCACGTCGGTGAAAGGCTTGGGGTACACGCCCATCCACAGCACCGCGATCGCCAGGATCGCCATCATCAGGAACTCGCGGCTGTTCAGGTCGGTCAGCGCCTTGACGTGTTCGTTGGCGACGGGGCCGAAGTAGACGCGCTTGACCATCCAGAGGTTGTAGGCGGCGCCGAACACCAGCGCGGTGGCGGCCAGGAAGGCGAGCCAGAAACCGGCCTTGACGGTGCCGAGGATGACCATCCACTCGCCGATGAAGCCGCTGGTGCCGGGCAGGCCGCTGTTCGCCATCGCGAAGAAGACTGCGAAGGCAGCAAACTTGGGCATGGTGTTGACCACGCCGCCGTAGGCCGCGATCTCGCGCGAATGCACCCGGTCGTAGAGCACGCCGATGCACAGGAACATCGCGCCGGAGATGAAGCCGTGCGAGACCATCTGCACGATGCCGCCGGACACGCCCAGTTCGCTGAAGATGAAGAAGCCCAGCGTGCAGAAGCCCATGTGCGCGATGGAGGAGTACGCCACCAGCTTCTTCATGTCCTGCTGCACCAGCGCGACCAGGCCGATGTAGATCACCGCGATGAGCGACAGCGCAATGATGAACCACGCCCATTCGCGGCTGGCGTCGGGCGCGATCGGCAGCGAGAAGCGCAGGAAGCCGTAGGCGCCGAGCTTGAGCATGATCGCCGCCAGCACGACGGAGCCACCGGTCGGCGCCTCGACGTGGGCGTCGGGCAGCCAGGTGTGCACCGGCCACATCGGCACCTTCACCGCGAAGGCGGCGAGGAAGGCGAAGAAGAGCAAGGTCTGCGCCGTCGCCGACAGCGGCAGCTTGTGCCAGGCCAGGATGTCGAAGCTGCCGCCGGACTTGTAGTACAGGTAGACCAGCGCCACCAGCATCAGCAGCGAGCCGGCCAGCGTGTAGAGGAAGAACTTGAAGGCCGCGTAGACGCGCCGCGGGCCGCCCCAGATGCCGATGATGATGTACATCGGGATCAGCGTGGCCTCGAAGAACACGTAGAACAGCAGGCCATCGAGCGCGCTGAACACGCCGACCATCAGGCCGGAGAGGATCATGAACGCGCCCATGTACTGGTGGACGCGGTCAGTAATCACCTCCCAGGCCGAGATCACCACGATCACGGTGATGAAAGCGGTCAGCGGCACGAACCACATCGACAGGCCGTCGACACCGAGCGCGTAGTTCACGTTGAAGCGCTCGATCCAGGGCAGCGACTCGGTGAACTGCATCGCCGCGGTGCTGGTGTCGAAGCCGCCGATCAGCGGCAGCGTGACGATGAAGCTGATCAACGAGCCGATCAGCGCCATCCAGCGTGCGGCGTTCGGATGAGAGTCGCGGCCGAGTGCGAGCAGCAATGCGCCGCAGGCGATCGGCAGCCAGATGGCCAAGCTGAGCAAACCCATGTTCTTGTTCTCCGTCCCGTGCGCTACTTCGCGCCCAGGCTGCCCAGGTAGGGCCACAACTGCCAGGTCATCAGGCCGATGACACCCACGATCATGACCAGCGCGTACCAGTACAGGTAGCCGGTCTGGAAGTACCGCGTGACCGCCGCGAGGCCGCCGACCGCACGCGCCGAACCGTCGATCACGATGTTGTCGATCAGGCCCACGTCACCGCCCTTCCACAGCCCGCGGCCGATGCCACGCGCCGCCGGCGCGATGAGCTTCTCGTTGATCCAGTCCATGTAGTACTTGTTCTCGAGCACGCGCACGACCGGGCTGAAGATGCGCGCAAACGCCGCCGGGATCTCCGGCTTGAGCATGTAGAACACGTAGGCCGTCACCACGCCGGCCAGCGCCAGCCAGAACGGCAAGGTGCTCAGGCCGTGGACGGCCATCGCCAGCGCGCCGTGGAAGCCCTGGGCCAGCTCCGCCATGGCGGGGTGCTTGTCGAGGTTGACGAAGATCGAATCGGAGAACAGCTCGCCGTAGAGCATCGGCTGGATGGTCAGGTAGCCGATCACCACCGACGGCACGGCCAGCAGCAGCAGCGGCGCCGTGACCACCCAGGGCGACTCGTGCGGCTCGTGGGCATGGCCGTGGCCTTCGCCATGGTCATCACCATGGTCGTCGTGGTGATCGTGCTCGCCCGGAAACGGCTTGTGGCGGAAGCGCTCCTTGCCGTGGAAGACAAGGAAGTACATGCGGAACGAATAGAACGCCGTGACGAACACGCCGGCGATCACCGCGAAGTAGGCGAAGCCCGCGCCCCACAGGTGCGAGGCATGCACCGCCTCGATGATGCTGTCCTTGCTGTAGAAGCCGGCGAACAGCGGCGTGCCGATCAGCGCCAGCGAGCCCAGCAGCGAGGTGATCCAGGTGATGGGCATGTACTTGCGCAGGCCACCCATGTTGCGGATGTCCTGGTCGTGGTGCATGCCGATGATCACCGAGCCGGCGGCGAGGAAGAGCAGCGCCTTGAAGAAGGCGTGCGTCATCAGGTGGAACACCGCCACCGAGTAGGCCGAAGCACCCAGCGCCACCGTCATGTAGCCGAGCTGCGACAGCGTCGAGTAGGCGACGACACGCTTGATGTCGTTCTGGATGATGCCCAGGAAGCCCATGAACAGCGCCGTGATCGCGCCGATCACCAGGATGAAGCTCAGCGCGGTGTCGGACAGCTCGAACAGCGGCGACATGCGCGCCACCATGAAGATGCCCGCCGTCACCATCGTCGCGGCGTGGATCAGCGCGGAGATCGGCGTCGGGCCTTCCATCGAGTCGGGCAGCCAAACGTGCAGCGGGAACTGCGCGCTCTTGCCCATCGCGCCGATGAACAGGCAGATGCAGGTCACGGTGATCAGCATCCAGCCGGTGCCGGGCAGCATCAGCTTGGCCATCTCGGGCCCGCGCGCGAAGGCTTCGCCGTAGTTCAGCGTGCCGGCGTAGGTGACGATCAGGCCGATGCCGAGGATGAAGCCGAAGTCGCCGACCCGGTTGACCAGGAAAGCCTTCATGTTGGCGAAGATCGCCGTCGGCTTGGTGTACCAGAAGCCGATCAGCAGATAGGACACCAGACCCACCGCCTCCCAGCCGAAGAACAGCTGCAGGAAGTTGTTGCTCATCACGAGCATCAACATCGAGAAGGTGAACAGCGAGATGTAGGAGAAGAAGCGCTGGTAGCCCGGATCCTCTTCCATGTAGCCGATGGTGTAGATGTGCACCATCAGCGACACGAAGGTCACCACGCACATCATCATCGCCGACAGGCCGTCGATCAGGAAGCCGACTTCCATCTTCAGGCCGCCGAGCACCATCCACTCGTAGACGGTGGCGTTGAAGCGGGCGCTGTCGACGGCGACCGACTTCAGCACCATCGCCGACAGGATGAACGACACCAGCACGCCGAGGATGGTGATGCTGTGCGCGCCGCGGCGGCCGACGGTCTTGCCGAACAGGCCGGCGACCACCGCGCCGACCAGCGGCGCCAGCGGGATGGCCAGCAGGAGGTTGGGGTTCAGAGATGCGGACATGGCGGCCTCAACCCTTCAGCGAGTCGAGCTCGTCGACGTTGATCGTGGAGCGGTTGCGGAACAGCACCACCAGGATCGCCAGGCCGATGGCCGACTCGGCCGCCGCGACGGTCAGGATGAAGAACACGAACACCTGCCCCGCCATGTCGCCCAGGTAGTACGAGAAGGCGACGAAGTTCAGGTTGACCGCCAGCAGCATCAGCTCGATGGCCATCAGCAGCACGATCAGGTTCTTGCGGTTCAGGAAGATGCCGATCACCGACAGCGCGAACAGGATCGCGCCAAGCGTGAGGTAGTGGCCCAGAGTCACCGAGCCGATCACCGGGCCGATCATTTGCTCTCTCCTGCTGCAGGCGCGGCCGGTGCCGGGACTTCCACCTCCGCCTTCATGCTGACCAGGCGGACGCGGTCCGCCTTCTTCGCCCGCACCTGCTCGGCCGGGTCGATGTACTTCGAGTCCTTGCGGCGACGCAGGGTCAGTGCGATGGCCGCAATGATCGCCACCAGCAGGATGACCGCGGCGATCTGCAGCGGGTACAGGTAGCGCGTATACATCTCGATGCCGAGCAGCTTGGTGTTGCCCATCTTCAGCGCCGCCGCATCGGCCACTGGCGCACTGCGCACATCGAAGCCGGGGATCAGCACCAGCGCCATCTCCAGCGCGATGACCACGCCAATCAGGCCGGCCAGCGGGAAGTGCTTCCAGAAGCCTTCGCGCAGCGAGTCGACGTTCATGTCGAGCATCATCACGACGAAGAGGAACAGCACCATCACCGCGCCGACGTAGACGAGCACCAGCGAGATGGCGAGGAACTCGGCGCGCAGCAGCATCCACACGCAGGCCGCGTTGAAGAAGGCGAGCACGAGGTAGAGCGCCGCGTAGACCGGGGTGCGCGCCGTGATCACGCGGAAGGCCGCGAACAGAAGCACGGCCGAGAAGACGTAGAAGAGCGCGGTTTGCATGTCCATGTTGTTCTTGCAGGCGCGTAGGCCGGCCGCCGGGGCGGTCAGCGGTACTTGGCGTCCGCCTCCTTGGTGGCCGCGATCTCGCGCTCGTAGCGGTCACCCACCGCGAGCAGCATGTCCTTGGTGAAGTACAGGTCGCCGCGCTTCTCGCCGTGGTACTCGAAGATGTGCGTCTCGACGATCGAGTCGACCGGGCAGCTCTCCTCGCAGAAACCGCAGAAGATGCACTTGGTCAGGTCGATGTCGTAGCGCGTGGTGCGGCGCGAGCCGTCGTCACGGACGTCGGACTCGATGGTGATCGCCATCGCCGGGCACACCGCCTCGCACAGCTTGCAGGCGATGCAGCGCTCCTCGCCGTTCTCGTAGCGGCGCAGCGCGTGCAGGCCGCGGAAGCGAGGGCTCAGCGGCGTCTTCTCTTCCGGGAACTGGATGGTGATCTTGCGCTGGAAGAAATGCCGCCCGGTGAGCTTGAAGCCCTTGAGCAGCTCCAGCAGGAAAAAGCTGGAGACGAAGTCCTTGAGGGTGGAGGCCGATGCCATGGCGCGGTCCTTACTTCCAGATGTTCCAGGGCGACTGGATCCACAGGCCGACCACGACCAGCCAGACCAGCGTCACCGGGATGAAGATCTTCCAGCCCAGGCGCATGATCTGGTCGTAGCGGTAGCGCGGGAAGCTCGCGCGCACCCAGAGGAACAGCGTGCAGATGCAGAAGACCTTGAGGCCGAGCCAGATCCAGCCGGGGATCCAGTTGAACAGCGCGCTGTCGATCGGCGGCAGCCAGCCGCCGAGGAACAGCAGCGAGGCCAGCGTCGAGATCAGGATGATGTTGGCGTACTCGGCGAGGAAGAACATCGCGAAGGACATGCCCGAGTACTCGACCATGTGGCCGGCGACGATCTCCGACTCGCCTTCCACCACGTCGAACGGGTGGCGGTTGGTCTCGGCGATGCCGGCGATCACGTAGACGACGAAGATCGGCAGCAGCGGCAACCAGTTCCAGGACAGGAAGTTCAGCGTCTTGTCGGCGAAGTAGCCCTTGTTCTGCCCCATCACGATCTCGGTCATGTTCAGCGAGCCCGAGACCATCAGCACGACCACCAGCGCGAAGCCCATCGCGATCTCGTACGAAACCATCTGCGCCGAGGCGCGCAGCGCGCCGAGGAAGGCGTACTTCGAGTTGGAGGCCCAGCCGGCGATGATCACGCCGTAGACCTCCATCGAGGTGATCGCCATCAGGAACAGCAGGCCGGCGTTGACGTTGGCCAGCGCGACCTCTGGGCCGAAGGGCACGACCGCCCAGGCGGCCAGCGCCGGCATGATGGTCATCACCGGGCCGAGCAGGAACAGCGGCTTGTTGGCCGCCGTCGGCAGGATGATCTCCTTGAAGATCAGCTTGACTGCATCGGCGATCGGCTGCAGCAGGCCCTTCGGGCCGACGCGGTTCGGGCCGGGGCGGATCTGGCTCCAGCCGATGGCCTTGCGCTCCCAGAGCGTCAGGTAGGCGACGCAGATCATCAGCGGCAGCACCAGCGCGACGATCTTGACGAGGGTCCAGACCACCGGCCAGACGGGGCCGAGGAAGGAACTGCCGTAGGTGGTGACGGTGTCGAGCATCGTTCGCCTCAGGCTTTCTCGACCGTGATGGCGCCGAACTGCGCACCAAGCGTGGCGGTATCAGAGTGGCCGGCCGGCACACGAACCGTGTCGGCGGCGAGCGTCGCATCAAGGCGCGCGCTCAGCACGGCGCTGGCAGCGCCCTGCGTGATCCGAATCCGATCGCCGGCAGCCAGGCCGAGCTGCGACCACAGCGCCGCCGGCAGGCTGGCCTGCGGCGTGCGCGCGTCGGCGGTGGCCTGCAGAGCGGGCGCGCGGCGGACCAGCGAGTCGGCACAGTAGATCGGCACGTCAGCGATGCGCTGCAGGCCGGCGGGCGCTGAAGCAGACGTCAGCGCAGCATTCGAGCCGTTGTCCAGGCGCGCAGCGATCGCGGCGACATCACCCAGCGCTTGCGCACGTACCTCTTCGGAGGTCTCGAAGTCGAAGCCGGCGACACCCATCATGTTGCCGAGCACACGCAGCACCTTCCACGCCGGCCGCGCCTCGCCAGCAGGCTTGACGACACCGTGGAAGCTCTGCACGCGACCTTCGGCGTTGACGAAGGTGCCGGAGGTCTCGGTAAACGGGGCGATCGGCAGCAGCACGTCGGCCACGTCGAGCGCGGCCGACTTGAAGGCGCTGAGGGCGACGACCATTTCGGCACCCTGCAGCGCGGCCTTGGCGGCGCTCGGGTCGGCGGCGTCGAACGTCGGCTCGACATCGAGCAGCAGAGCCGCCTTGAGCTGGGCACTGCCGAGCATCTGGCCAGCGTCGAGGCCGCCCGCGCCCGGCTGGGCACCGACGAGCTGCGCACCGACGCTGTTGGCGGCTTCGGTGAGGTAGCCGACCGAGGCGCCGGTCTGCGCTGCGATCCAGTTCGCCAGTGCGAGCAGCGCACCGGCCTGCGGGTGCTGGGCCGCAGCGTTGCCGAGCAGCACGGCCTTGCGCTCGCCGGAGAGCAGCGAGTCGGCGATGGCCTTCGCCTCGGTCGAGGCGTTGCCAGCCATCGGCGCGTTGATGCCCTTGGTGGATGCCACGGCCGCGGCGATGTCTGCCAGCGACTGCAGCCACGCCGAGGGCGCAGCGACCAGCTGCGTGCCCATGGGCATCAGCCAGTCATCGGCCAGCGCGTGCAGGCTGTGCACCTGCGCGCCCTTGCGGGCGGCGTGGCGCAGGCGCGCCGCGAACAGCGGATGATCCTTGCGCAGGAACGAGCCCACCACCAGCACACGCTGCAGGTTCGACAGCGCCGCGATGGGCAGGCCCAGCCAGCGTGCCTTGGCCGTAGGCGCCACGTTGGCGAAGTCGGCGTGGCGGCTGCGGTGGTCGATGTTCTCGCTGCCCAGGCCACGCACCAGCTTCGCGAGCAGGTGCAGTTCCTCGATGGTGGCATGGGCCGAACCCAGCGCACCGATCGCGGCCGGGCCGTGGTCAACCTTGATCTGCGTGAGGCCACGCGCCACGTACTCCAGCGCGGTGGTCCAGTCGACCGCCTTCCACTGCCCGCCCTGCTTGAGCATCGGCGTGGTCAGGCGCTCGTCGCTGTTGACGGCCTCGTAGGAGAAGCGGTCGCGGTCGGCGATCCAGCACTCGTTGACGTCCTCGTTCTCAAGCGGGACGACACGCATCACCTTGCCGTTCTTCACCTGCACGATCAGGTTCGCGCCGGTGCTGTCGTGCGGGCTGACGCTCTTGCGGCGCGACAGCTCCCAGGTGCGGGCGCTGTAGCGGAACGGCTTGCTGGTCAGCGCACCGACCGGGCACAGGTCGATCATGTTGCCCGACAGTTCGGAGTCGACCGTCCCGCCGAGCACGGTGGTGATCTCGGAATGCTCGCCGCGGTGGATCATGCCGAGCTCCATCACCCCGGCCACTTCCTGGCCGAAGCGCACGCAGCGCGTGCAGTGGATGCAGCGGCTCATCTCTTCCATCGAGATCAGCGGGCCGACGTTCTTGTGGAAGACGACGCGCTTTTCTTCCTGGTAGCGCGACGAGGAGCCACCGTAGCCGACGGCCAGGTCCTGCAACTGGCATTCGCCGCCCTGGTCGCAGATCGGGCAGTCCAGCGGGTGGTTGATGAGCAGGAACTCCATCACCGACTGCTGGGCCTTGATCGCCTTGTCGCTCTTGGTGCGGACGATCATGCCCTGCGTGACGGGCGTGGCGCAGGCCGGCATCGGCTTGGGCGCCTTCTCCACGTCGACCAGGCACATGCGGCAGTTGGCCGCGATCGAGAGCTTCTTGTGGTAGCAGAAGTGCGGGATGTAGGTGCCGGCCTTCTCGGCGGCGTGCATGATCACGCTGCCTTCGAGCACCTCCACCTTCTTGCCGTCGAGTTCGATTTCGATCATGTTGATGGCTCGGTCGCTCAGGCGATCTCGGCGACCTTGCGGGTCTTGTGCTCGATGAGGTGGACGAACTCATCGCGGAAGTGCTTGATCATCGCGCGCACCGGCATCGCGGCGGCATCGCCGAGTGCGCAGATGGTGCGGCCCTGGATGTTGTCGGCCACCGAGTTCAGCAGTTCGATGTCTTCCTTGCGGCCCTGGCCGTGCGCGATGCGCTCGATCACGCGGTACATCCAGCCAGTTCCCTCGCGGCACGGCGTGCACTGGCCGCAGCTCTCGTGCATGTAGAAGTACGACAAGCGCAGCAGCGAGTTGACCATGCAGCGCGAGTCGTCCATCACGATGACAGCGCCCGAGCCCAGCATCGAGCCGGCCTTGGCGATGCTGTCGTAATCCATCGTGCACTCCATCATGATGGAGGCCGGCAGCACCGGCGCCGACGAACCGCCGGGAATCACCGCCTTCAGCGTGCGTCCCTTGCGCACGCCGCCGGCGAGTTCGAGCAGCTTGGCGAACGGCGTCCCCATCGGGATCTCGTAGTTGCCGGGGCGCTCGACGTCGCCCGACACCGAGTAGATCTTGGTGCCGCCGTTGTTCGGCTTGCCGACCTCGAGGTAGGCCTGGCCGCCGTTGCGGATGATCCAGGGCACGGCGCCGAAGGTCTCGGTGTTGTTGATCGTCGTCGGCTTGCCGTACAGGCCGAAGCTGGCCGGGAACGGCGGCTTGAAGCGCGGCTGGCCCTTCTTGCCTTCGAGCGACTCGAGCAGCGCAGTCTCTTCGCCGCAGATGTAGGCGCCGAAGCCGTGCGAGGCATGCAGCTGGAAGTTGAAGCCCGAACCCATGATGGCGTCGCCGAGGTAGCCGGCCGAACGGGCTTGCTCCAGCGCCGCCTCGAAGCGCTCGTAGACCTCGAAGATCTCGCCGTGGATGTAGTTGTAGCCGGTCGAGATGCCCATCGCATACGCCGCGATCGCCATGCCTTCGATGACGATGTGCGGGTTGAACATCAGGATGTCGCGGTCCTTGCAGGTGCCCGGCTCGCCTTCGTCGGAATTGCAGACGAGGTACTTCGGGCCCGGGAAGGCGCGCGGCATGAAGCTCCACTTCAGACCGGTCGGGAAGCCCGCGCCGCCGCGGCCGCGCAGGCCGGAGAGCTTGACCTCGGCGATGACCTGCTCGGGCGTCATGCCGGGGCCGCCGTCCTGGCCGAGGATCTTGCGCAGCGCCTGGTAGCCACCGCGCGCCTCGTAGTCCTTCAGCGACCAGTTGCTGCCGTTCAGGTCAGCATAGATCTGCGCGCCGAGGTGGCGGCCGTGGAAGCAGGTCTCGGTGCCGTTGGCTTGGAACTTGGACAGATCGAGCATGGTCGTCATGCCTTCTTCAGCGTGTCGATCAACTCGTCGAGCCGGGCGGTGCTCATGAAGCTGCACATCTGCCGGTCGTTGACCAGCAGCACCGGCGCATCGGCGCAGGCGCCGAGGCACTCGCTCTCCTGCACAGTGAACAGGCCGTCGGCCGTCGTGCCGCCCTTCTCCACGCCGAGCTTGCCGCAGACGTGGTCCAGCGCCGTCTGGCCGTCGCGCAGCTGGCACGGCAGGTTGGTGCAGACGTTCAGCTTGAACTTGCCGACCGGCTGCTGGTTGTACATGTTGTAGAAGGTCGTGACCTCGTGCACCGCAATCGGCGGCATGCCGAGGTAGGCGGCGATCGCCTTCTCGCTCTCGGCCGACACGAAGCCCTGCTCCTGCTGCACGATCGCCAGGCAGGCCATCACGGCGGACTGCTTCTGGTCCGCGGGGTACTTGGCCACTTCCTTCGCGAAGCGCGCCAGCGTGGTATCGGAGAAGCTCATCGATCGATCTCGCCAAACACGATGTCCATGGTGCCGATGATCGCGACGGCGTCGGCGATCATGTGGCCGCGCGACAGCTCGTCGAGCGCAGCCAGGTGCGCGAAGCCGGGCGGGCGGATCTTCAGCCGGTAGGGCTTGTTGGCGCCGTCGCTGACCAGGTAGATGCCGAACTCGCCCTTCGGGTGTTCCACCGCCGCGTAGGCCTCGCCCTCGGGCACGTGGAAGCCTTCGGTGAAGAGCTTGAAGTGGTGGATCAGCTCCTCCATGCTCGACTTCATCTCGACCCGCGACGGCGGCGCCACCTTGTGGTTGTCGGTGATCACCGGGCCCGGGTTCGCCTTCAGCCAGTCGACGCACTGCTTGATGATGCGATTGCTCTGGCGCATCTCCTCGACGCGCACGAGGTAGCGGTCGTAGGTGTCGCCGTTGACGCCGACCGGGATGTCGAAGTCGAGCTTGCCGTAGACGTCGTAGGGCTGGTTCTTGCGCAGGTCCCACTCCACGCCCGAGCCGCGCAGCATCGGGCCGGTGAAGCCGAGGTTCAGCGCCCGCTGCGGCGAGACCACGCCGATGCCCACGGTGCGCTGCTTCCAGATCCGGTTGTCGGTCAGCAGCGTCTCGTACTCGTCGACGTAGGTCGGGAAGCGTTGCGTGAAGTCGTCGATGAAGTCGAGCAGCGAACCTTGCCGGTTGTCGTTCAGCCGCGTGATCGCCTTGGCGTTGCGGATCTTCGATGCCTTGTACTGCGGCATCGTGTCGGGCAGGTCGCGGTAGACGCCGCCAGGGCGGAAGTAGGCCGCGTGCATGCGCGCGCCGGAGGCCGCCTCGTACATGTCGAACAGGTCTTCGCGCTCGCGGAAGCAGTAGATGAAGATGTTCATCGCACCGCAGTCGAGGCCGTGCGCGCCCAGCCACATCAGGTGGTTCAGCAGCCGCGTGATCTCGCTGTACATCACGCGGATGTACTGCGCGCGCTCGGGCACCGCGATGCCCATCAGCTTCTCGATCGCCAGGCAGTACGCATGCTCGTTGCACATCATCGACACGTAGTCGAGACGGTCCATGTACGGCAGCGACTGGATGAAGGTCTTGCTCTCGGCGAGCTTCTCGGTGGCGCGGTGCAGCAGGCCGATGTGCGGGTCGGCACGCTGGATGACCTCGCCGTCGAGCTCGAGCACGAGGCGCAGCACGCCGTGCGCGGCCGGGTGCTGCGGGCCGAAGTTCAGGGTGTAGTTCTTGATCTCGGCCATCTCAATGCAGTCCGCCGTAGTTGTCTTCGCGGATGATGCGCGGCGTGATCTCGCGCGGCTCGATGGTCACCGGCTGGTAGATCACGCGCTTCTGCTCGGGGTCGTAGCGCATCTCGACGTGGCCAGTGGTCGGGAAATCCTTGCGGAACGGGTGCCCGATGAAGCCGTAGTCGGTGAGGATGCGGCGCAGGTCGAGGTGGCCGTCGAAGATGATGCCGTACAGGTCGAAGGCTTCGCGCTCGAACCAGTTGGCCGAACTCCAGACCTCGGTCAGCGACTTGACCACCGGAACGTCGTCGTCGGGCGCAAACACCTTCAGGCGCACGCGCCAGTTCTTCGTCACCGACAACAGATGCGAGACGACGCAGAAGCGCGGACCTTCCCAGGGCTGGTCCTTCCAGTTCGCGTAGTCGACGCCACACAGGTCGATCAGTTGCTCGAACTTCAGTTCAGGATGGTCGCGCAGCGTGCGCGCCGCCTCCGGGTAGTCGATCGCGCTGACCGTGACGGTGATCTCGCCGCGGTCGCGCACCAGCTTGTGCAGCCGGGCACCGAGCGCGGATTCCAGGGCCGCCTGGAGCGTGTCAAGCTTGCTCATCGTCTTGTTGCTGTTATCGAGCGATGGTGTTCTCGCGGCGGATCTTGGCCTGCAACTGCAGCACGCCATAGAGCAGCGCTTCGGCAGTGGGCGGGCAGCCGGGCACGTAGACGTCGACCGGCACGATGCGGTCGCAGCCGCGCACCACCGAGTAGCTGTAGTGGTAGTAGCCGCCGCCGTTGGCGCAGGATCCCATCGAGAGCACCCAGCGCGGCTCGGCCATCTGGTCGTAGACCTTGCGCAGCGCCGGCGCCATCTTGTTGCACAGCGTGCCGGCGACGATCATCAGGTCGCTCTGCCGCGGGCTGGGGCGGAACAGCATGCCGAAGCGGTCGATGTCGTAGCGCGCCGCACCGGCGTGCATCATCTCCACCGCGCAGCAGGCCAGGCCGAAGGTCATCGGCCACAGCGAGCCGGTCTTGGACCAGTTGATGACCGCGTCGAGGCTCGTGGTGACGAAGCCCTCTTTCAGTACGCCTTCGATGCCCATGTCGGTGCTCTCAGCTCATTCCCAGTCGAGGGCGCCCTTTTTCCACTCGTAGGCGAAGCCGACGACGAGGATGCCCAGGAAGATCATCATGGCCCAGAAGCCTGACGCGCCGATTTCATTCAGCGACACGGCCCACGGGAAGAGGAACGCGATCTCGAGATCGAACAGGATGAAGAGGATTGCGACGAGGTAGTAGCGCACGTCGAACTTCATGCGTGCGTCCTCGAAGGCCTCGAATCCGCATTCGTACGGAGAGTTCTTCGCGGTGTCGGGCCGGCGCGGCCCGAGCAGGAAGCCGAGAACCTGGGGAGCGACCCCGACCCCCACGCCGACCAGGATGAACAGGATGACGGGGAGGTAGGGTTCCAGATTCATGAGAGGCAGATGTCTGGTGCCGACGGCGAGACTCGAACTCGCACAGCTTTCGCCACTACCCCCTCAAGATAGCGTGTCTACCAATTTCACCACGTCGGCCGCGTACTAGCGGTGTACTCACGGTTGTCTCGGTTTGCATGAGGAATGGCTCCCCGGACAGCCGCGCATTCTAACCTCAATCCCCGCGTAAACCCACCCTCGCGCTGCACTGCAACAGCGCGATTTGCGCTGGCGCATGAAGCGCCATGCGCCTCGCGCGACAGATCACTTGGCGGGAACGGCGCCAGCGCCCGACGAGGCGGTCGGCGCGGGAGCGGGCACGGCGGCTGCGGGGGCGCTTGCCGAGCCCGGCACCAGCGCGGCACCGGTGCTCGGCACGCTGGCCGCAGGTGCCGCAGCACCTTCGAGCACGCTGCTGCCACCTGCGGGACGCGATGCACGATCATTGGCGAAGAAGGCCAACGTCAGCGTGCAGGCGAAGAAGACGGCGGCACACACCGCCGTCGAGCGAGACAGGAAGTTCGCGCTGCCGGTCGCGCCGAACAGGCTGCCCGAGGCACCGCTGCCGAAGGACGCACCCATGTCGGCGCCCTTGCCGTGCTGGATGAGCACGAGGCCGATCATCACGAGGGCCGAGATGATCTGGACGGCCACGAGCAGGTTGTGCAGAAGGTTCATTTTGTGGGGAACTCCGAAAATTCAGGCACCGCGGACACTCAGGTCCCGGCGCGACAGATGGCGACGAAGTCGCTCGCCTTCAACGAGGCTCCGCCGATCAGGCCGCCGTCGATGTCGGCCTGCG
This sequence comes from Variovorax sp. YR752, assembly GCF_943372545.1. Taxonomy (NCBI): domain Bacteria; kingdom Pseudomonadati; phylum Pseudomonadota; class Betaproteobacteria; order Burkholderiales; family Comamonadaceae; genus Variovorax; species Variovorax sp. YR752. Next base: position 58,741 of record NZ_CALRZC010000025.1, read on the forward strand.
CGAACAGCGTCGCCGCGTTGTCGGCCTTGACGCTGCCGCCGTAGAGGATCTTCATCTCGCCGGCCTTGGCGCTGGCCGCTTCGAGCTGCATGCGCAGCAGCGCATGCACCGCCTGCGCCTGCTCCGGCGTGGCGGTCTTGCCGGTGCCGATGGCCCACACCGGCTCGTAGGCCACGACGACCTGCGAGATGCAGTGGCCGAGTGTGTGGATCACCGCCGACATCTGGCGCTTGACCAC
>NZ_CALRZC010000026.1:0-57367 GCF_943372545.1 Variovorax sp. YR752
GCGATCTCGGCGATCCGCTCGCCTTGCTTCCATCGATTCCATATCTCCCGCTGCTGCGCAGCCGACGGATGAACTCGCTGACCTGTGCTCTTCGTCAATTAACACCTCGATTCGTCGCTGAAGTGTTGCATCGACGGGTTGAGCCCGCCCCTCCTTGATTTCGCTGCGCAAGGCACCCCATCGACGTGAGCGTGTTCAGAGCATCTGTTGATCGGCCCGCATAACGATCGCGCCCATCGTGCTCAGGGCACTGGGTGCTTCCTGCAGCGAAATCAAGGAGGAGGGCGAAGCCCGGGGGACATTCGCGGAGGGAAGTACCCGGTGGCCTGTGCACGCGCCCTGAACACAGCCTCAAGAAAACGAGAAGACATGGCAAGAAACATAGAGATCAAAGCCCGCATCGACAGCGTGGACCGCATCGCAACCATCGCCGCGACGCTCGCCGACCAGGGCCCCATCGAGATCGCGCAAGACGACACTTTCTTCCGCTGCGAACACAGCGCCGACCGTCTCAAACTGCGCACCTTCGCGCCCGACCGCGCCGAACTCATCTTCTACCGCCGCGCCGACAGCAGCGGCCCGAAGGAATCGTTCTACCTGATCACGCCCACCGCCACGCCCGACGCGCTGCGCGAATCGCTCACGCTCGCCTGGGGCCAGGCCGGCCGCGTGCGCAAGCAGCGCCGCCTGTTCCTCGTGGGCCGCACGCGCGTGCACCTCGACCGCGTCGAAGGGCTCGGTGAATTCCTCGAACTCGAAGTGGTGCTGCAAGAGGGCGAGCCCGCCGAGGCCGGCGTGGCCGAAGCCCATGCGCTCATGGCCCGGCTCGGCGTGGCCGAGGGCCAGCTGGTGCAGGGCGCCTACGTCGACCTGTTGCGCGCGCAGGCCGCCTGAGCCATCGGACAGCCGGCGGGCACGCGCGCCAGCAGGTCTTGCCGCAGCGCGTTCAGCTCGGCGATCTTCTGGTCGATGACCGCGACCTTGTCGGCCAGCAACGCCGCGATCGCATCGTCGGGTGCGGCCGACTCCCACACCGCGGGCAGGTTGTCGCCGATCTCGTGGAGGCTGAAGCCCAGTTTCTGCGCGGTGCGGATGTAGCCCACCATCTGCACGGTTTCCTTCGCATAGACCCGGTAGCCGTTGCTGCCGCGTTGCGCACGGATCAGGCCGCGCTCTTCGTAGAAGCGCAGCGTGTCGCGGCTCAAGCCCGTCGCCGAAGCCAGCTGGCCGATCTGCATGGTCGTTGTTCCTTCGCCGAAGAATGTGCTTGACCCTGGAGCGTACCCGAGGCTTTAGCTTCCGGGGCTTCTTCACTCCCTGCAGGGCTCTTCTTCATGATCGCGCTTCCCACCTACCAACGCATCGTCCGCGCCAGCGCCTGGTACGACCTCGTCGTGACCATCGGCTTCGCCACCCCGTGGACCTTTGCGGCAGTGCACGCCCTGCTGCTGTGGACCATCCAGACGCTGCAGCTGCCGGGCAGCTTTCCGGCCTTCGACCCGGTCCACATGCTGATGGCCAACCTGCTCGGTTCGGTGGTCACCGTCTGGGCCGTGCTGCGCATCCGTGATCCGCGCCTGCGCTATGGCCGCTACGACGCCGTGGCGCGCTTCCTGTTCGCCACCTGGCAGGTCTACGCCGTGACGCAGGGCGCCAGCCTGATCATCCTCGGCTTCACCGCGATGGAGCTGTTGTTCGGCGTGCTGGAGAGCCTGCCGGTGCGCGGCGCCGCGGCACGCGCATCGATGCGCTCCGACGACCGAGCAACAAGCCTCAGCGCCAGCCCGCAGCCTTGAGCTGCTCGGCGAGCTGTTCCGCCACCTTGGCGTAGCCCTTCGCGTTCGCATGGATGCGGTCCGAGCGCAGGGCCGCATCCGACAGCACGCCCGAATACACACCCGCGACCAGCAGCGCCTGTCCCGACTTCGCGACCTCTTCGTAGAACGGCGCATCGCTGAGCGAGCCGACCACCGCGCGCATCGCATCGGGCGCCGGCGTGGCCAGCACCGCCACATGCGGCGTGTGCGCGCGCGCCTGCTCGATGAGCGCCGCGAGGTTCTCGCGCGTGCTGGCGGGCGACACGCCGCGCAGCATGTCGTTGCCGCCGATGCCGATCAGGATCGCGTCGTAGCTGCCGGCGGACAGCAGCGCGGGCAGGCGCTCCAGCGCACCCGCCGACGTGTCGCCGTTGACGCCCGCGTTTTCGACCTGCCAGCCCGTGAGCTCGCCGAGCTTCGCGGGCCATGCCGTCTCGGGCGACGCGCCGTAGCCGAAGGTCAGGCTGTCGCCCAGCGCCAGCACGCGGGCATCGGGCTTCAACGCGTTGGCTGAGGCCTTTCGTTTGCCGCATGCGGTGAGCAGCAGGGCGGTGGCCGGCACGCCGGCGAGCATGTGGAGGAGGTGTCGTCGCTTCATGTGGCGCGCAGCATAAACGAGGCCCTGCGGTGGTTGGCGCTTGTCCCTTCGCTTGCTCGGAAAGTGCATAAGCCTCTCCGTTTTTGTTCGTTCCCGGCAGGGGGACAGCGGCGAAGAATCGCGGCCCTGCACATCCTTTCACTGTCACCGAGGTCCGCCCCATGCCGCCGCTGTTCACCCGCCATCGTTTCCTGCGCCACGCGGTCGCACTGTCCGCCGCCTTGCTGGCCGCGCCGCTCGCGGCCTGGGCCGCACCCGCCAGCGGCGAGCCCGTGTGGTTCGGCGTGAGCGGCCCGCTCACCGGACAGAACGCGCAGTACGGCGCGCAGTGGAAGGCCGGCTTCGACCTCGCGATCGATCACATCAACGCGCAAGGCGGCATCCACGGCCGTCCACTCGCCTACAACTTCGAGGACAGCCAGAGCGACCCGCGCCAGTCCGTCGCCATTGCGCAAAAACTCGTGAACGACAAGCGCGTGCTCATCGAGCTGGGCGACTTCTCCAGCCCCGCCTCGATGGCCGCCTCGCCCATCTACCAGCGCGCGGGCCTCGTGCAGCTGGGCTTCACCAACTCGCACCCCGACTTCACCAAGGGCGGCGACTACATCTGGAGCCCCTCGATCAGCCAGGCCGACGCGCAGCCGCTGCTGGCCGACCTGGCCGTGAAGACGCTGGGCTTCAAGCGCATCGCCGTGCTGTTCCTGAACACCGACTGGGGTCGCACCAGCAAGGACGTGCTCGTGAAGGCCGCGCAGGAGCGCGGCGCGCAGCTCGCCATCGCCGAGGGCTACCAGCCCGACGAGAAAGATTTCCGCTCGACCCTGGTGCGCGTGCGCGACGCCAACCCCGACGGTGTGGTGCTCATCTCGTACTACCCCGACGGCGCGCTCATCGCGGGCCAGGTGCGCAGCGTGGGCCTGAAGCAGCCGATCGCGGCCGTGGGCTCGGTCTACTCGCCCAAGTTCATCGAGCTCGGCGGCGCGGCCGTGAACGGCATCCACACCAACACCGCCTTCTATCCCGACGAGCCGCGCGCCGAAGTGCAGGAGTTCGTGAAGACCTTCCGCGCGAAGTACAGCAAGGAGCCGGACGCGTTCAACGCGTATGCCTACGACGCCGTGGTGTACGCCGCCGCCGCACTGCGCCAGGCCGGCCCGAAGGCCGACCGCAAGGCCGTGCGCGACGCGTTCTACAAGATCAAGGACGTGCCCAGCGTCATCTTCGGCAAGGCCACCTTCGATGCGCAGACGCGCCGCGTGATCGGCGTGAAGAGCGTCAACCTGGTGGTGAAGGATGGGAAGTGGGCGCAGATAGATGAGAAGGCGGCTGTGGCCTCTTCGAAATGAACGGGTCTTTGTGTTGTTCCCTCTCCCGCTTGCGGGAGAGGGCCAGGGTGAGGGCAGGGGCCTTCAACAAGCAACAGGTCTTCGCCACGGCCGCCGCACCCTCACCCCAACCCTCTCCCGCAAGCGGGAGAGGGAGCAAGGCCGCAGGCGTCGCATGAGCTTCACCTCCTTCTTCGACCACACGGTCAACGGCCTGATCATCGGCAACATCTATGCGTTGCTGGCGGTCGGGCTCGCGCTGATCTTCGGCGTCTCGCACCTCATCAACTTCGCGCACGGCTCGGTGTACACCGTGGGCGCGTACATCGGCTGGGCCAGCATCACCTACCTGCACACGCCGCTGCCGGTCACCATCGCGCTGGTGGTGCTCGGAAGTGGCGCGCTCGGCATGCTCATCGAGCGCGTGGGGCTGCGGCCATTGCAAGGCGCCGCGCGCATCGCACCGCTGCTGGCCACCATCGGCATCAGCTTCGTGCTCGACATCCTCGTGCAGCTGGTGTTCAGCCCCGACCCGCGCGCGCTGCCCACGCAGCTGCCCGACTGGCGCCTGCAGATCGGCACCGGCACCATCGGTGCGCTCGACCTGCTGATCGCGGGCATCGGCATCACCAGCGCGGCCGTGCTGTTCGGCTTCCTGCGTTTCACGAAGCTCGGCTGGGCCGTGCGCGCCACCGCGCAAGACCGCGACGCCGCGCAGCAGATGGGCGTGGACGTGAACCGCGTGAACCAGACCGTGTTCGCCATCGCCGCCGCGCTGGGCGGGCTCTCGGGCCTGCTGGTGGGCATGTACTACAACAACATCAGCCCGGCGATGAGCTTCCAGGCCACGCTCAAGGGCGTGGTGGCCACGGTGGTCGGCGGCGTGGGCAACGTGCCGGGCGCCATCGTCGGCAGCCTGCTGCTGGGGCTCATCGAAAGCTATGGCGTGGCGATCCTTGGCACGCCGTACCGCAACCTGTTTGCGTTTGCGCTGCTGCTCGTCATTCTGGTGTGGAAGCCGAACGGCCTCTTCGGCCGCAAGCGCGTGCTGCCGCCCGAACCGCTCACCGGCACCTTCATCGCACCGAGCAAGCCGTGGCGCGTGCCGCCGCGCGTGTTGCTGGCGTTGTTCGCCGCGGCCGTGCTGCTGCCGCTGTTCGATCCGTCGCCCTACGTGCTGCAGACGCTCACCAACGCGTGGCTCTACGGTGCGCTCGCCCTGAGCCTCACGCTGGTGGCCGGCACCATCGGCCAGATCTCGCTGGGCCATGCGGGGCTGCTGGCCATCGGCGCGTATGCCTCGTCGTTGCTGGTGCTCGACCTGCACCTGCCCGTGGGCACGGGCATCGTGGTCGCGGGCGTGCTCACCTCGCTGATCGGCACGGCGCTCATCTTCCCGGCCTTCCGCCTGCGCGGGCACTACGTGTCGATCGCCACGCTGGGCATCGGCGAGATCGTGGCGCTCACCATCCTCAACTGGGAAAGCCTCACGCGCGGACCCATCGGCGTGTCGGGCATTCCGCCGCTGTCGCTGTTCGGGCGCGATGCGTCGTCGAACGAGGCGATCTACTGGGCCTCGTTCGGTGCACTGGTGCTGCTGGCCCTGCTGCAGTGGCGCCTCTTGCGCTCGCACCTGGGTCGCACCTTCCGCGCGGTGCGCGAAGACGAGGTGGCCGCGCGCGCCTACGGCGTGAGCCCCGACCGCTACAAGGCGCTGGCCTTCGGCTTCGGCGGCTTCGCGGCCGGCGTGAGCGGGGCCTTCACCGCGCACATGTACTCGTACATCAACCACGAGACCTTCGGCTCGCAGATCTCGATCCTCGCGCTCACGATGGTGATCCTCGGCGGGCTCGGGAACATCAGCGGCGCGCTGCTGGGTGCGGTCGCGCTCGTGAGCCTGCCCGAGCTGTTCCGCGTGACGGCCGAGTACCGCATGCTGATCTACGGCGTCGCGCTGCTTCTGTTGATCCGCTTCCGTCCCCAAGGCCTGCTCGGCACTGTCTGAAAGAACCCCATCTCATGAGCCACCTCAACGACTACCTCGCCGAGAAACGCACCGCCGTGCTGGCACGCAACGCCGCCGTCGCGGCCGGCACTGCACAGCCTTCGCAGCTCAAGGCCAGCGTGCGCGCCGAAGGCCGCAGCGGCGTGCGCCGCCTGCGCATCCGCGAGCACCAGGTCATCAGCGACAGCCCGCCCGATTTCGCGGGCTACAACCTCGGCCCGAGTTCGCCCGAGCTGCAGCTGGGCGTGCTCGGCACCTGCGTGACGCACATCTTCCTGATCCAGGCGGCCGAACGGCAGGTGCCGCTCGAAAGCCTCGAGGTCGAGGTGACCGGCGTCATCGATCCGCGCGGCGGCAAGCCGGGCCACGAGCAGACGCCGATCTGGCCGCACGAGATCGGCTACACGGTGCACATCGATTCGCCCGCGAGCCGCGAAGAGATCGATGCGCTGTTCGAAGCGGTGGAGCGCAATTGCCCCATCCTCAACCTGCTGCGCAACCCGCAGGCCATCCGCGCCGAGGTGAAGCTCGTGAACTCGAAGGCCGCCCTCACTTCCGATCGCACTGCCGATGCCCTCGCCACTGCTTGAAGTGCGCGGCCTCGTGCGCCGCTTCGGCGGGCTCACGGCCGTCAACGCCGTCGACCTGCAGGTGGGCGAGGGCGAACTGCTGAGCGTGATCGGCCCGAACGGTGCGGGCAAGACCACGCTGTTCAACCTCGTCACCGGCCTCGACAAGCCCGACGCGGGACAGGTGCGCTTCGACGGCCACGACATCACCGGTCTTCCCGCGCAGCAGCTCGCACAGCGTGGCCTCGCGCGCACCTTTCAGCATGGGCGCGTGTTCGCGAACCTCTCGGTGCTCGACAACGTGCTGGTCGGCGCGCACACGCGGCTGCGCGCCGTGAAACCGCGCGTGGGCGGTGTGCCGGGCCTCGGCGCACTGGCCGAGCTGGCGCTTGCGCTGGTGCAGCCAAGCGCCGTGCGACGCGAGGAAGAAGCACTGCGCGACGAGGCGCGCGAGATCATCGCGCTCTTCGGCGAACGGCTCACGCCGCGCACCGACCATCCGGCCTACAGCCTCTCGTACGCCAACCGCCGCCGCGTGGAGATTGCGCGCGCCCTCGCGCTGCGACCGCGCCTGCTGCTGCTCGACGAGCCCACCGCCGGCATGAACGAGAGCGAGACGGCCGAGATGCTGGAGATCATTCGCGGCCTCAAGGCGCGCGGCCAGACGATCCTGCTGATCGAGCACAAGCTTGATCTCGTGATGCAGCTGTCCGACCGCGTGGCCGTGCTCGACGATGGCCGCAAGATCGCAGAAGGCCTGCCCGACGCGGTGCGCAACGACCCCGCGGTGATCGAGGCCTACCTCGGCCATCGCCATGTGGGCGAAGCACAGAAAGAAGCGGTGCCCGCATGATCGCGACCGTTGCTCGCACCGGTCTGTCTCCTTCTTCCCTCTGGGGGGAGGGGAGAAACGACGATCTGCCTGAACGCGTTGCAGCGCCTGCTTCTTCCGGGACCACGCCGGCACTGCTCCAACTCCAGAAGATCAACAGCTTCTACGGCCCCGTGCAGGCCCACTTCGACCTCGACATCGAAGTGCGCAAAGGCCAGATCGTCAGCCTGCTCGGCGGCAACGCCAGCGGCAAATCGACCACGATGAAGATCGTGCTCGGGCTGCTCAAGCCGCGCTCGGGCGAGGTCCGCTTCAACGGCGAATCGACGCTCGGCCTGAGCACGCCGCAGATCATCCGCAAAGGCATCGGCTCGGTGCCCGAGGCGCGCCGCCTGTTCCCCGCGATGACCGTGCGCGAGAACCTGCTCATGGGTGCCTATGCGCGTCGCGACCGCGCGGCCGTGGCCGAAGACCTGGCGCGCATGCTCGAACTGTTCCCGCGCGTGGCGGAGCGCCTGGGCTTCCTGGCCGGCACGCTCTCGGGCGGCGAGCAGCAGATGGTGGCCATGGCGCGCGCGCTCATGGGCCGGCCGCAGCTGCTGTGCATGGACGAACCCACCATGGGCCTGTCGCCGCTGTACGTCGACAAGGTGCTCGAGCTCATTGCGCGCATCAACGCGCAGGGCGTCTCGGTCTTCATGGTCGAACAGAACGCCAGCCTTGCACTGCAGATCGCGCACCACGGCTACGTGCTGCAAACGGGCCGCATCGTGCTCTCGGGCCCGGCGCGCGCGCTGCTGGCCGACGCACGCATCCGCGACGCCTACCTGGGCGGCGAGGGCGCCGCCCGCACCGCCTCCTGACCACGACACTTTTGCTGCGAGGAAGACCTTCACCATGCCCTTGACCCTCGACCACGTCGTGATCGCCGTGCACGATCTCGACCGCGCCATCGCCGACTATGTCGCGCTCGGCTTCCATGTGCTGCGCGGCGGTGACCATCCGGGCCGCAGCACGCACAACGCCCTCGTCGTGTTCAGCGACGGCAGCTACTTCGAACTCATTGCGTGGCGCGAATCCGCACCCGCCGAGCGCTGGTGGCAGCTGCTGCAGCGGCACGGCGAAGGCATCGTCGACTTCGCGCTGCTGCCGCGCGACACCGCAGTCACCGTGGCCGACGCGAAAGCGCGCGGCCTCGTGCTCGAAGGCCCGCTCGACGGCGGGCGCGTGCGTCCCGACGGCGAACACCTGCGCTGGCAGACCGCGCGCGCCCCGTCGGCCGACCTGCCGTTCCTGTGCGGCGATCTCACGCGGCGCGCCCTGCGCGTGCCCGAGGGCGCCGCGCGCGTGCATCCCAACGGCGTGCTCGGCGTGGCCAGCCTGGCCATCGCCGTGCGCGACCTCGACGCCACGCTGGCGCGCTACCGCGCCTTGCTGGGCACCGTGTCCGACGACACGGCCACGCACATCGGCGAGCCCGTGGCCGTGCCCGCCAGCCAGGTGCGCGTGGCCGTGATCGCATTGGGCAGCAGCGTGCTCGTGCTGTCGTCACCGCGCGACCGCGCTTCGACGGCAGAGCTGGGCGGCGACGCGCTCGCACAGCGCATCGCCGTGCGCGGCGAGGGCCCCTACGCGCTGGTGCTGCACACCGACCGGCCGCAATCGACCGGCACCTTCGACTTGGCACGCGCGCACGGCGCGTGGATTGAACTCGACCTGCCGCCGCTGGACGGGCTGGCAGTGCAGGGCAGCGCGCGCAACGACGCGGCGAGCAGCACGGTGGGCGGGTAGGGCGCCGCGCTATCTGGCGCCCAGGTGCGCCTTGCGCAGCGCGGCCCGCATCTTCTTCTGCAGCGCCGGCCCGCCCTTTTCCAGCGCGGCCGCGGGCGCGCCGCTTTCGGCCGTCACCGGCCGGTGCTTGCGCCCCCAGATGCCGAGCTGCGTGATCACCGGCAGCAGGTCGATGCCCACGGGCGTGAGGCTGTAGAGCGCCTTCTGCTTGTGCGTGGGGTCGTCGGTCTTGCTGAGCACGCCGTGCTCGACCAGCGTGTTGAGCCGTTCCGTGAGGATGTTCGAGGAGATGCCTTCCTCGGACTGCAGGAACTCGCGGAAATGCCGCTTGTCCGCAAACATCAGGTCGCGAACGATCAGCAGGCTCCAGCGGTCGCCGATGACTTCGAGCGCGAGGTTGATCGGGCACAAGGACTTCTGCTGGATGGCCATCGGGATTCCGTCGGTTCAAGAAACTGCTTGCATTTTCGCATCGGTTTGAGAATACTGAAACTGCTTGCATTTCAAGATTGGTTTTCGCAAGCGACCTTCAGGAGACTCCGATGCGAAAGCTCATCGTGCAAATGCAGATGTCGGTCGACGGGTTCGTGTCGCCGGCCAACGGCGACATCGACTGGCAGCTGTGGGGTTGGGGCGACCGGTGGCGCTGGGACGCGGCGCTCAAGCGCGACTTCAACGCCGTGTTCGCGGGCATCGACACGATCCTTCTGAGTCGGAAGATCATCGAGGAGGGCTACCTCGACCACTGGGGCCGCGCGGCGACGCGCTTTCCGGCGAACCCCGACTACGCCTTTGCCCAGCGGATCGTCGAGGCGCGCAAGGTGGTGCTCACGAACAAGCTGCAGGCCTCGCGCTGGGAACGCACCGACATCGCACGCGGCGCCATGGCCGACGAAGTGAACGCGCTCAAGCGCCAACCGGGCAAAGACATCCTCACCATCGGCGGTGTCGGCTTTGCGTCGTCGCTCACGTCGGCGGGGCTGGTCGACGAGTTCCAGTTCTTCGTGAACCCCACGGCCGTGGGCGCGGGCCGCTCGGTGTTTCACGACACGCGCCACGGCCATGCGCTTCGGTTGCTCGGGTCGAGCGCCTACGACTGCGGCATGGTGGTGAACCGCTACGCGCCGGCATGAAGGGCGTGCAGGACAACACGCCGCGCAGATACCTGCGCTTACCGTATTTCATCTGACGGCGACCTGATGCATCGCAAGCAGACACATGCGCTGCACACAATGGAGGCGTCATCACAGACAAACAAAAGGAGTTCCAGATGATCTTCCGTACCAAGCGCCTCACCACTGCCGCCGTTGCGGCGCTCGCACTGTCCCTGGCAGCAGGCAGCGCGCTGGCGCAAGATCGCCGGGGCGACGATCAACGTCCGGGCGGCGGCCGCTACGAGCAGCGCGACGACCACCGAGGTGATCACCGTGGCGCAGGCCGCTACGAACAGCGCAACGACCACCGCTCGCACCGCGGCCCTCACGCCGGCTACCGCGGCGACCAGGACTTCCGCGACGGCCGCCAGTTCGACCGCCGGGGCTTCCCGCAGCCGCACAGCGAGTGGCGCCGTGGTGGCCGCGTGCCGACCGAATACCGGGGCCGCAACTACGTGGTGAACGACTGGCGCGCCTACCGCCTGCAGCAGCCGCCGCGCGGCTACCAGTGGGTGGGCGTGGGCGGTGACTACGTGCTCGCAGCCATTGCCACCGGCCTCATCGCGCAGATCATCGCGGGCCAGTAAGCCTTCTCACGACGCACATGCGAAAACCGCCACAGGAGACTGTGGCGGTTTTTCTTTGGGGGACTGTCGGGTGGGCTGTTTGTCAGGCCACCGCGGTGGCGGCCGACTGGGCGCAGACGTTGCGCCCGGTGATGGTGAGGCGCAAGCCGCCGCCATGCCATTCGAGCCAGTTGAGATCGACATACGCGTCGATGTCGCGATCGTCGATGCGATCGGCCTGGCGGCTTTGCAGCAGTTCAACGGTGGCAGGCAGGGCACGTTTCAGGCGTTCGCGCTTCTCCGCTGCATCGGCCGCCTTTTGGGCGGCCCGGGTGGCCTGTAGTTTCTGCTGCTGCTGCGAAGTCGATGCCATTGCTGATCCGTTCCGGGAGCCAAGGAATTAACCCGAATGTACGCCGCTTGTGTGAAGCCGCGCGCATTCTTTTCAACCCTGGAGCCGGAAGTGTCGATTTCGTTGCGCTTGAGCTAAATCTCGTAGTGAGAAACCTTGACCTCGTCGCCCAACGCCTTCTCGACAATGGCGCGCGTCAAGGTCGGCGCAAACGACTCGATGAACGCGTAGACATATTTGCGCAGGTAGTTGCCACGCCGCACCGCGAGTTTGGTGAGGTTGATGCCGAACAGCCGCCCCGCATCGAGCGCACGCAGCTGCGTGTCGCGCTCGGCCTCGTAGGCCACGCCGGCGACGATGCCCACGCCCAGACCCAATTGCACGTAGGTCTTGATGACGTCGGCGTCCATCGCGGCCAGCACGATGTTGGGCTGCAGGCCGCGCTGCTCGAACGCCTCGTCGATGCGCGAACGGCCCGTGAAGCCGGTGTCGTAGGTGATCAGCGGGTGCTGCGTGAGCGCTTCGAGCGTGAGCGGCGCGTCGAGCAGCGGATGCCCTGGCGGCACGATCACGGAGTGCGTCCAGCGGTAGCAGGGCAGGGCGACCAGCTGCGGGTAGTCGCCCAGCGCTTCAGTGGCGATGCCCACGTCGGCCTCGCCGTCGAGCAGCATCTGCGCGATCTGCTTGGGCGAACCCTGGTGCAGGTGCAGTTTCACGTTCGGAAACTGCGCGCGAAATTCCTGCACCGCCACCGGCATTGCATAGCGCGCCTGCGAGTGCGTGGCCGCCACCGACAGCAGGCCGCTTTGCTGCGCGACGAACTCCTGGCCCGCGTGCTTGAGGTTGCTGCTTTCCATCAGCATGCGCTCGATGATCGGCAGCACGTGGCCGCCGGGCTCGGTGAGGCCCGTGAGCCGCTTGCCGGCACGCACGAACAGCTCGATGCCGAGCTCTTCCTCGAGCTCGCGGATCTGCCGGCTCACGCCGGGCTGCGAGGTGTGAAGGGTGTGGGCGACCTCGGTCAGGTTGAAGCCGCAACGAACGGCCTCGCGTACCGAGCGCAGTTGTTGAAAGTTCATCTGGCGCAGGAGGTGAAAGGTCCGGACCCCGGACGGGGCCGACCGGCGATTCTCGGCAGAAGCGCTTATGCGGGGAACGATGCGTTTGTTGGTTTCACATGAGTAAAACATCTATGAAGCCATTCTGCGTGGGGAAGTTGATGTTTCGCACGACTGTGCTAAAGTCCGCTGCATGGACGCCAAGACCCAGAAAAGCGAACTCACCCGCGCTGCCATCGTCGGTGCGGCGATGCACCTCGCGCTGGCCGAAGGGCTGGAGGCGATCTCGCTGCAGGCCGTGGCGAGCCGGCTCGGGCTGTCCAAGAGCGGCGTGTTCTCGCGCGTGGGGTCGCGCGAGGCGCTGCAGAAGGCCGTCATCGAGGAGTACGGCCGCGGCTTCCTGGCCGAGGTGTTCGTGCCCGCGATGCAGAAGCCCAAGGGCCTGCCCCGCCTGAACGATATCGTCGCGCGCTGGATCGCCCGCACGCGCGACGTCGAAGCGCAAACCGGCTGCCTCTACGTGGCCGGGGCCTTCGAGTTCGACGACCGCGAAGGCGAGCTGCGCGACCTGCTGTTCGACGAGATCACGCGCTGGCGTGCCGCGCTGCGCCGCACCGTGCTGCAGGCGGTCGAGACCGGCGAGCTCCAGGCCGACACCGATCCCGCCCAGCTCGTGAGCGAGATCAACGGCATCATGATGAACCAGCTGCACGACGCGCGCTTCCTGCGCGATGGGCATGCGGCCGAGCGCGCGGGCCAGACCTGGCAGCGCCTTCTTTCCAGCTATCGCGCCTGATGCGCACCCGCAGACGACGACCTTTGCCTCTTCGTTTGCCTTAATTTCGCACCACCGTGCGATAAAAAAGGAGAAGCACCATGCTGATCATTGCCCTCTTCCTCGCCGCCTACGCGGCCCTCCTCGGTGTGCGCGGCGTGCGGGACACGCTGCGCAGCCTGCCGCGCAGCAACCAGGACTGGGTCTGGTACTGAGCACTCAGTACTGAGCCCCGACAAGGAACCTCTTCGATGACCACGACCACCCCTTCCGTTCCCCCGGGCTACTACAGCGCCAGCCCGCTGATGCGCGCGATGCGCTTCGGCCTCGGCGCCTCGCAGCGCCTGTGGCCCGCGCTCGGCGTGCGCGCGGCGTACCGCGTGTTCGGCACGCCGCTGCCGCCCAAATGGCTGTACCGCGGCCAGCACCCCGGCACCGACTGGCGCCGCGAGGCCTGGTCGTTCGAGGACGCCAACCTCGGCATCTACCACCTCGCCGCGCAGGACTCGGGCGCCGAGTCGGCACCGGTCGTGCTGCTGGTGCATGGCTGGGGAGGCCACGCGGGCCAGATGCTGCCGCTCGCACTGGCCATCGCCGCCGAAGGCCTGCGGCCCGTGCTGCTCGAGATGCCCGCCCACGGCCGCAGCGCGGGCACGGCCAGCAACCTGCCGCAGTTCGCGCGCGCCATCGACTACGTGGCGGCGCGGCTCGGCGCCGACGGGCATGTGCTGCACGCGGCGGTCGCGCATTCGCTGGGAGCCAATGCGCTGGCCTATGCGGCGGGGCGCGGGCTGCCGGCGCAGCGGCTGGTGCTGCTCGCACCGCCAGCGTCGCCGCGCGAGTACACGCGCTACTTCGCGCAGGTGTTCGGCCTCAGCGAGCGCACGCGCGCGGGCATGCAGCGCCTGATCGAAGCGCGCGAGGGCATCCTGATGCAGCAGCTCGAGCCCGCCGCCGTGGGCCCGCGCATCGCGCAGCCGACGCTCATCGTGCATGACCGTGACGACCGCGTGAACCGCTTCGCCGATGCCGAGGCGTTTCGCGATGCGATCGCCGGCGCGCGGCTCTTTCCCACGCAGGGCTGGGGCCACCGCCGCATCCTGAAAGAGCAGGCCGTGCTGGCGCAGGTCACGCAGTTTCTGATGTCGCCCGCGGCGGTCACGGGAACGTGAAACGGCGCCTCTAAACTGGGCGTCACCCACGGCCTTCGCCGTGGACGACACACGCGACCACACATGGGCAATCGTTCCTGGCTCTATCTCGAACACAGACTTTCCGGCGACGACGACGTCGCTGACCCCGAAGAAACTTCGGCCGACGAAATCGCCGAAGCCAACAACAACTTTCCCGTGCTCTGGCAGCTCCTGCTGGCCGATGGCGCGGCCGGCGACGCCATCGACCACCAGCGCGTCTTCGGCGACGCGGGCACCGACAACCTCGCCAGCGACGCGCACGCCGCGCTCGCGCGCATCCGGCAGCTGCACGCCTTTGTCGAGCGGCATCCGATGCTGCACACGCTGCCGCAGATTGCACTGCAGTTCGAGGCCGTGGCGCTGCACCTGGCCGAACTGATCGACGAAACGCCGGACGACAGCGCGCCGCGCTTCTCCGCCAACCTCGACGAACTGTCCTGGCTGGGCGGAGACACGGAAGGCGAGGGCTTCATCGAACGCAACCGTCGCGAGTGCAATGAACTGTGGGCCGAGGTGCGGCGTTGCATCGACAGCGGCAATCACCCGGGCGTGGATGCGGCGCTCGGCATCAAGCGTTTCGCAGACTGGGAGTCCTGGGCCTGGGAGTTCGGCTTCGGCAGCCTGTCGCATCCCTACTTTGACGGCTACGAAGAGCCGCGCGACGAGCGCTTTGCCGACTTCGAGCCCGAAGAAGACGAGGACGACGACGAACGCCCCGACTACGACAACCACCTGGGCGGCGACCTCTGGCGCTTCGAGGTCGACGGCCGCTGGGGCGTGATGCGCCTGGTGTACGACGACGAAGGCGTCAGCCAGCGCACCACCGTGGTCGAGCCCGCGTGGGACGACATCCGCTACGCCGGCGGGAGCGACCCGCGCCTGCTCTGGATCTCGCAGGGCGAGCAATCCGGCCTGCTGCTCGCCGACGCCGAGGCACCGCGCGTGCTGCTCGAACCGCAGCTCGACGAGGTCTGGGCCTTCGAGGACGACATCGCCACCGCCCTGGTCGGCGACCACGTCGGCCTGCTGCGCACCGACGGCAGCTGGCTGCTGGCGCCCTCGGTCGACGAAGTCTGGAGCTTTGTCGAAGGCCGGGTGCGCGCCCGCGTGGGCGAGCGCATCGGGTACATCGACCTGCAGGGCCAATGGACGATATCGCCGCGATTCGAAGAGGCCGAAGACTTCACGCCCTTCGGCCTCGCGCCCGCGCGCGGCGACGAGGGCGGCTGGGGGCTGGTGCGCGCGGACGGCGAATGGGCCGTGCCGCCCGCGTTCGAAAACCTCCAGTGGCGCCACGACTGGGAGGGCTTCGAAGCCACGCGCGACGGCAAGAGCGGGCTGCTCGATGCACAGGGCCGCGTCGCGATCGAGCCGGTGTACGAGCAGGTCGACCTGCTCGAGGAATACCCGATCGAAAGCCTGACGAGCGAAGACAACGATCCGTCGAACGAGCGCAGCACCCCGGCCCGGCCGAAGCGCTTTGCCGTGGAACGCGCCGACGGCCTGTGCGGCCTGATCGACGGGCAGGGCCGCGTGCTCGTGCCCTTCGACTACGGCCGCTTCGAAACGCTGGAGCCGCTGACCGGCGAGGAGCGCGCGCACGCCATGGTCCGGCGCGACCTGGTGCGCGTGGCGTCCAAGGGCGGGCGCACGGCGAAGAACGCGCCGTGGCTGCGCGGCATCTACGACGTGGCCGCCGGCCGAGAGCTGGTGCCGTGCCGGCACCGCACGCTCCAGCCGCTGGCCTGGGGCACGCAGGACATCGGCTGGTTGGTCGCCGATCCGGTGCCGCGCAGCGCGAAGGCGGAGAAGGGGCAACTCGCCGTGGGCGTGCTGCGCGCCGATGGCGCCGTGCTGCATCCGCAGGCCTATCCGTGGATCAGCGCCGCGGTGTCCGTCGCTGACGGCTGGATGTCCACGGTGGTCCGCTCGGACCTGTGCAAGCGCTGGAGCGCGGGCGAGCCGGTGAAGGCCGTGCGCAACGACACCGGCCTGTACGTCTGGCTGCACGCCGACGGCCGCGAGCAGGCGCACACCGAGCACATGGCCGCGCGCCATGCCGCAGGCGACCTGCGGGCCGCCTACGAGCTGGCCTGCCACCTGCGTGACGGCGAGGGCGTGGAGGCCGACCCGCGCGAAGCCCTGCGCTGGATGGCGCGCGCCGCCGGCGTGCGCGAACCCGGCGACGCCCCCGCGACCGCATCACCCGACGGGCTGCCCGTGGCCATGTGCGAGCTCTCGAAGATGCTGCGCTGGGACACAGCCGGCCTCGGCGCCGACCCCGCCCTGGGGCGCGCCTGGCTGCTGCACGCCATCGCCCATGGCAGTGAAGACGGCGCCGATGCCGCCACGCACGGCCATCTCGGCTACATGCTGTGCGAAGGCGAGGGAGGCGAGCGCGACCTGGAAGGCGGCATGCGGCACTACGAACGGGCCGCCGAGCACAACCAGACGATGGCGCTCTACAACCTCGGTCTGGCGCACAAGCTCGGCGAACCCGGGGAGCCCGACCTGGCGCGCGCAATCGGCTACTTCCGCCGCGGCCATGAAGCCGGCGACACCAGCGCCACGATGCAGCTCGGCCGCACGCTGTGCCTGCACGCAGGGGCGCTGGCCGAACAGGGCCAGGGAGAAGCGGAAGTGAACGTTCTGTATGCCGAGGCCCTCTACGCGCTGCAGAAGGTGGCGGAAGACAGCGCCAAGCGCCAGCAGGGCTGGGCCTGCTACGAGCTGGGCTGGATGCGCTTTCTGGGCCAGGGCGCGCCGGAAGACGCGGCAGCCGCCGAGCGCTGGCTGCTCACCGGCGCCGCGCTCGATGACTGCGAAGAGAACCTGAAGAGCCAGCGTACCTGCATGGAGGTTCTGGCGCAGACGTTCTACGGTGACCCCGGCAGTCCGCTCTTCAACGAGGACAAGGCCCGTGAGTGGACGCAGCGGCTGGAGGCGCTGCCCGCGGCCCAGCCGGAGTGAGCGGGTCCGCCCTGAGGCTTCAGGGCGGCTGCCGGGTTCTGGCGCTCAGCGCGCCGGAACCGGATCGGGCAGTTCGATCTTGATGTCCAGCACTTCGAGGTTGTCCTGGGTCTCCAGGTGCACCTTGATGTCGTCGGCGTTGATCGACACGTACTTGGAAATCACCGCCACCAGCTCGCGCTGGAGCTCGGGCAGGTAATCGGGGCGCTTCTTGCCGCTGAGGCTGGAGCGCTCGTGAGCGAGGATGATCTGCAGGCGCTCCTTGGCGACGCTCGCAGTCTTCTTCTTCTCACCAAGCAGGAACGAAAGAAACGACATGCCTACTTGCTCCCGAAGATCCGTTTGAAGAAGCCGGGCTTCTCGGCGTCGACAAAGCGCATCGGCTTGTCTTCGCCAAGGAAGCGCGCGACCACGTCGCTGTACGCCTGGGCCACGTCGGTGTCCTTGTCGTGGATGGCAGGTACACCCTGGTTGGAGGCGTGCAGCACGCTTTCCGACTCGGGGATCACGCCGATCAGCTTGATGCGCAGGATGTCCTGGATGTCTTCCAGCGAGAGCATCTGTCCGCCGGCCACCCGGTTCGGGTTGTAGCGCGTGATCAGCAGGTGTTCCTTGATCGGCTCGCCGCCGTCCTTGGCGCGCTTGGTCTTGCTGCTGAGCATGCCCAGGATGCGGTCCGAGTCGCGCACCGAAGAAACTTCGGGGTTAGTGACGATCAGCGCTTCGTCGGCGAAGTGCATTGCCATCATGGCGCCGGTCTCGATGCCCGCGGGCGAGTCGCAGATGATGTAGTCGAACTCCATGGCCGACAGGTCGTTCAGGATTTTCTCCACGCCTTCCTGCGACAGGGCTTCCTTGTCGCGCGTCTGCGAGGCGGCCAGCACGAACAGGTTGTCGCACTGCTTGTCCTTGATGAGCGCTTGGCTCAGGTTGGCCTCGCCCTGAATCACGTTGATCAGGTCGTACACCACACGGCGTTCGCAGCCCATGATCAGGTCGAGATTGCGCAGGCCCACGTCGAAGTCGATCACGGCCGTCTTCTTGCCGGCGAGCGCAAGGCCCGACGCGAAGCTGGCGCTCGTGGTCGTCTTGCCGACGCCGCCCTTGCCCGAGGTCACCACCACAATTTTGGCCATCGCCATTCCTTCTTGTTTCGATTCAGTTGTCGATTGATGCTCAGCGCTGCCGCGTTCCTGGTTTTTCATCAGGGAATCGCGTCGATCGCTATTTTTTTGCCGTCCAGGCGCACCTGGGCGGGCTTGCCCAGCACGGGCTCGGGCAGCGGCACTTCGTTCGTGCGATAGATGCCGGCAATGGCCACCAGCTGCGCTTCCATGCAGGTCGAGAAGATCCGCGCCTCGGTGTTCCCGCGCGCGCCGGCAATGGCCTTGCCGCGCAGCGGCGCGTACACATGCACGTTGCCGTCGGCAATGACTTCGGCGCCGAAGCTCACGATGGCCGTCACCACCACGTCGCCGCCACGCGCGTAGATCTGCTGGCCCGAGCGCAGCGGCTTGTCGATCAGCAGCGTGCCGTTGGCCGGCACCGGCAGCTCGCGCACGATCTGCGGGGCCTCCGAAGCCGCAGGCGCCTCGGCGGGCGGGGCCGGCGAGCGGGGCGCGGGGGCCGAGGGCATGGCGGCCACCGACAGGCCGGCTTCACGCGCCGCGGCATGCTGCTCGGGGCTGCCGCCGCGCACGGCGATCGGCTGGGTCTGGTGGCGCGCCAGCAGGCTGCGCAGGGCGGCAAAGTCGATCTCGGGGGCAGGGGCGCCGGCTTCGGCCGCCAGTTCCTGCAGCATCGAGAGGTCAATCACCACCGGCTCCTGCTCGAAGAAGTCGGGCGAATCCGCCAACTGGGCGTCGAGCGCCTCGGCCAGCACGTCGAGGTCGGCTGTCTTGAGGATCACTGCGATCAGCGGCAGTGTGGCGCTCTTGAATTCGAAAACCGCCTTGGTACGAGCGGCGGAAACATCGGCCATTGGAAAACGTGTGTGAACGTCGGTGCGAAAAGCGTTGGAGTCTAACGGGCGCCGGCCAAAGCCCGATGGCCGGCGCCGTGTTCACTGACCCCGCACAACAGTTATTGCACGAGGTTTCACTTTGTCTGCCCTCAGGCGTTGCGCGAACGGCCCAGCAGGGCGTAGAGGATGATCGCCCCGAAAGTGGCGGTTCCGATGCCGCCCAGCGCGAAGTCGCCGAACTTCAGCGTGAAGTCGCCGGTGCCGATGATCAGCGTGATCGCGGCCACGATCAGGTTCTTGTTCTGCGAGAAATCGACCTTGTTGTCGACCCAGATCTTGGCGCCTGCAATGGCGATCAGGCCGAACACCACGATGCTCACGCCGCCCATCACCGGCAGTGGAATCGCCTGGATCAGCGCGCCGAACTTGGGGCTGAAGCCCAGCACCAGCGCAATCACCGCCGCCACCACGAACACCGCCGTCGAGTAGATGCGCGTGGCTGCCATCACGCCGATGTTCTCGGCGTAGGTGGTCACGCCCGTGCCGCCCGCGGAACCGCTGATGACCGTGGCAATGCCGTCGCCGATGAAGGCGCGGCCCATGTACGGGTCGAGGTTGCGGCCCGTCATGGCCGTCACCGCCTTCAGGTGGCCGAGGTTTTCCGCCACCAGGATGATCGCCACGGGCGCAATCAGCAGCATCGCGTTGGTCGTGAACACCGGCGCCGTGAAGGTCGGCAGGCCGAACCAGGCCGCGTTGGCGATGCCGCTCAGGTCGACCGGCTTGCCCAGGCCCATGCCGTTGGTGAGCGCGGCGTAGACCAGCGTGGCCAGAATCAGGCCGATGAGGATCAAGAGGCGCTGCACCATGCCGCGCGTGAACACCGCCACCAGGCCCACGCACAGGAAGGTCACGGCCTGCATCCACGCGTCGAAGTTGGTGGGCGCCATGTTCTTGATGGGAATGCTGGCCAGGTTCAGCCCGATCACCGCCACCACGGCGCCCGTGACCACGGGCGGCATGAAGCGTTCGATCCAGCCCGTGCCCACCGCCTGCACGATGGCCCCGATCAGGATGTAGACCACCCCGCAGGCCACGATGCCGCCCAGCGCCACCGCGATGTTGGCGTTGGGCCCCTTGCCCGCATAGCCGCTGGCCGCGATCACCACGCCGATGAAGGCAAAGCTCGAGCCCAGGTAGCTGGGAACCTTGCCGCCGGTCACGAAGTAGAAGATGAGCGTGCCGATGCCGCTCATCAGGATCGCGATGTTGGGGTTGAAGCCCATCAGGATCGGCGCCAGCACCGTGGCGCCGAACATGGCGATCACGTGCTGGATGCCCATCGCGCCGGTCTGCAGCCAGGGCAGCCGCTCGTCGGGCGCGATGACCGCGCCATTGGCCAGTGTGGACACCGGCTTTTCAGTCCAGTTGAACATGTGTTTTCTTCTCCTCGGTTGGTGTGTGTTTGGGGGGTCGACGCGCTCCCTGGGGCGAGATTGTGGTCGATCCACCCCGTGCTGAACACGGGTTCCACCCGCAAGAGGCGTACCAGCGGGAGAAAGAAAACGAGGAGAAGAAAAGCGCCCGAAGGGGGGCGCCCGCGCTCAGCGCGGCTGCAGCACCGCCATGGTGATGCGCGAGACGCAGGTCAGCTCGCCCGCCTCGTTCGTCAGGTCGATCTGCCAGACCTGCGTGGTGCGCCCGCGGTGCACCGGGCGCGCCGTGCCGATGACCCAGCCGCTGGTGGCCGAGCGGATGTGGTTGGCGTTGATGTCCAGGCCCACGGCGCGGTCGCCTTCGGGGGCCGAGTAGTGCGCGCCGCAGGAGCCCAGCGTCTCGGCCAGCACCACCGACACGCCGCCGTGCAGGATGCCGTAGGGCTGGCGGGTGCGCTCGTCCACCGGCACGCGGGCGCGGATGAAGTCGTCGCCCACCTCCAGGAATTCGATGCCCAGGGCGGCCACGGCCGTGCCCACGTGGTTGGCGGTCAGCGATTCGACCGAGATGTCTTTCTTCCAGATACGCATGCGGGAGTCTCCGAGATACAGGGGGTGCGAGGGCACTATAGCGACGACGGCTGACAGGGACAGTCGCCTTTGCGTGCTACCTTGGCCCGATGACCTTCCCTTCGGTGCGACGCTGGCTCCTGGGCTCGGTGGCGGTGCTGCTGCTGGGCTTCGGCGCGCTGGTGCTCGTGGTCGCAGCGCGCCTGCCCGACGACGAGGAGGTGGCCGCCCGCATTGCCGCCGGCTTCTCGCAGCGCTACGGCGTCGACCTGACCGTGGGCGGCGCCCACTGGTCGCTGTGGCCGGTGCCCGTGCTGGCGCTGTCCGAGCTGGCCACCGACCAGCCCCAGCCCATCACCCTGCGCCGCCTGAGCGTGCGGCTGCACCTGTGGCCGCTGCTGCTGCACCGCGTGGTGGCCATCGACGAGATCGACGTCGAAAGTCTGGTGCTGCCGCGCAACTCGGTGCGCGCTTTCCGAGGCAAGGGCCCCGCGCCGCAGGAGGGCGACCGCATCATGGTGCTGCCGGCGCCCTGGGCGTTGGCGCCCGTGCCGGTGGAGCGCGTGCGCTGGCGCGACGTGGTCTGGATCGACCGCCGCGAGATCGCGCTGGCCTACGACGGCGACGTGACCTTCGACGACAACTGGCGCCCGCGCCACCTGCGCCTGGAGCGCGCCGGCGCCGCGTCGCCCGTGCGCCTGCGGCTGGACCGCGAGGGTGGTGAAGACCGCTGGCGCACCCGCATCGACGCCGGCGGCGGCACGTGGAACGGCGAATCGCGGCTCGAGGTGCTGCCCCAGGGGCGCGGGCTGCGCGTGGCGGCCGAGCTCGACCCGCGGCAGGTCGACATCGAAGGGCTGGTGCAGGCCTTCGGGCGCCGCTCGGCGGTGGCCGGCAAGGTCTCGGGCCACACCTCGCTGGTGGCCGAGGCCCGCGAGGTGGGTGCGCTGATCCGCGGCCTGCACACCCGCACCACCTTCTCGGTGCAGCCCGCCACGCTGACCCGCCTCGACCTCGCCAAGGCCGTGACCACCGTCGGCATCAGCCGCGGCGGCACCACGGCGCTGGACGAGCTCACGGGCACGCTCGACACCCAGGGCACCGAGGACGGCATCGTGATGCGCTACACGAACCTCAAGGCGCGCTCGGGCGTGCTCACCGCGAGCGGCAACCTGCGGCTTTTCAATCGCCAGATGACGGGCGAGATGGCGGTCGATCTGGTCGACGGCGTCGTCGGCGTGCCGCTCAAGATCAGCGGCAGCGTGGCCGAGCCCGAGGTGTCGATGACCGGCGGCGCGCTTGCGGGGGCGGCCGTTGGCAGTGCGGTGCTGCCGGGGGTGGGCACTGCCATCGGGGCGCGTGTGGGGCAGCAGGTGGAGAAGCTGTTCGGCGGGGACGAGAAGAAGCCGGCGCCCGCCAGGCCCGCGCCGAAGCCCCGACCCTCAAGCCCTAGGCAAACGCCTTGATCACCGCAGGCACCGTCAACACCGCCGTGTAGTACCCCATGAACTGCACGCCCGTGTTGAACCCGATCGCACGCGACAGCAGCCCACCCAGCAGACCCATCGTCAGGATCACGAGCAGCCCGAGCAGCTGCCCTTCCCACACGCTGATCACCACGATCAACCCGACGAAGGTCGCGATGATCGCCTCGTGGCTCACCTTGCGCGACACGAACAGCGCCGCGCGGCGCGCGAAGTTCATCGTGAACGGGTAGGCCACCAGCGCCGCGAGCACCACCGCCAGCATGCCGTAGCCCAGGAACTCCCAGTGGTTCAGCAGGTTGTGCAGGTTGTGAGTCTGGCCCGTGGCCGAATCGATGGTGAACACCGGCGGCGCATTGAACAACGGCGCAGCCGGGCCGGCCGCGACGGGGCTCAGCGGCAGGCCGATGGCGATCAGCGGGATCAATGCTTCGGCGATGTAGGTGGCCTCGGTCACGCCGTTGCGCGCGGCCAGCGTGGTCGTGAGGCGGTGGTACGCGTGCTTGATGCGCGAGCCGACCAGTTCGCCCAGCACCACCGTCATCGCGACCGGGCTGAACACGAAGGTGGCGCTGGAGATCGCGGCGGTGGCAAAGGTCCACTTCACCTGCGCGCGGTCGAGCACCTTGAACGGGTTCGGGAAGTAGCCCGTCCAGCCCTTCACGTCGGGCGCGAGCGAGAAGGTGCGGACCTTGTCGCGTTTCATGCGGGCACGCGCGGCGGGCGAGATCACCGAGAACAGGTCGGCCACCAGCGGCCCGATCGCGATGCCCAGGAAGTAGCTGATGCTGAGCTTCACGCCGTACTTGCCGGTGAGCGCCTGCAGCGCCACGATCACCATCACGAACGGCACCAGCGTGGCCACCGAGGCCCAGCGCCCGCTCGAGAAGTAGGCAATGGCCACGGCCGCGACCACGAAGATCCACGGCGCCGCCTTGGTGATGGCCGCGCCATACGGCGCCAGCAGCACCGCGAACAGCACGGCCAGCGGAACCGCGAGAAAGGCCGCGATGATCGCGCCCGACACCATCTTGCGCAGCGCGATGTGCGGCACGCCCAGGTTGCGCAGCACGTTCGCGTCCTGCAGCAGCGGGGTGGCCATGGTGTCGCCCGGAATGCCGAGCAGCGCGGTGGGCACCGCGTGCGTCATGTGCTTGGCGACTGCGGCGGCCAGGAAGAAGGTGAACACGCCTTCGGGCGGCACGCCGAGCAGCACCACCAGCAGCGTGAGCGGTGCGAGCGTGGTGGTTTCGTCGGTGCCCGAGACGAGGCCGATGGCCGCGAACACGATGGCGCCGACAAGGCCCATGCCGGTGGCGACGAGGATCTGGTTGAACAGGGCGGCGTCGATCACGAGGCGGCTCCTTCGGCGCTCTTTGCGCGGGGCTTGTACGACGCGAACAGGTCGTAGATTTCCAGCTCCTTCATCTCGCGCACCACCGAGGGCGGCAGGTCGTCCACCGAGCCCAGGTCGCCGTGCTCGCCGGCCAGTTCGGCCAGCACTTCTTCGCGCCAGCGCGGATCGGGGTCCGTGCCCTCGACCACCTCACGCTTCGGCGCGAAGAGCTTCGCGCAGATCAGGCCCGAGACGACGCAGCCGCCAAGACCGGCGAGCATGGCGTAGGCGCGCGCCAGCTCGGGCGTGCTCACGACGCTTGCGAGCACGCGGCTCGCCACGAGATACCCCGTGAGGCTCACCGCGACACCGATCACGATCGACCACGCGAGGTGGCCCAGGTCGGCCGTGTCGCCCCATATCTCCACCAGCCGCCAGCCGGCGGGCGTTGCACTGTCTGCGTTCATTCGAGTTGTCTCCGTCTGTGGTTGTGTGACAGCCGCGTGCGCAGCCGCCGCGGTGTCGGCCGCGGACCGTGGTGCGGGCTCCTCCCGCGTTGCTTACTTCTTGCGCAGCGCGTCGAGCAGTGCCATGGCGCGGTCGGTGCGCACGTCGTGCTCCGCGGCCATCTGCTTGGCGATGTGATCGATCTCGTCGCCGGTGGCACCCGCGACCAGTGCGATGTTGCGGGCGTGCAGTGCCATGTGGCCGCGCTGGATGCCTTCGGTGGCGAGCGCACGCAGCGCGCCGAGGTTCTGCGCGAGGCCGACGGCCACGGCGACTTCGCCGAGTTCCTGTGCCGACTTCACGTCGAGGATCTTCAGTGCGAGCCGCGCGAGCGGATGCGTCTTCGTCGCGCCGCCGACGAGGCCCACGGGCATCGGCATCTCGATGGTGCCGACGAGTGCGCCGCTCGTGTCCTTCTCCCACGTGGTGAGCGAGGAATAGCGTCCGCTGCGGCAGGCGTATGCATGCGCGCCGGCTTCCACCGCGCGCCAGTCGTTGCCCGTGGCGACGATCACCGGGTCGATGCCGTTCATGATCCCCTTGTTGTGCGTCGCCGCGCGGTAGGGGTCGATGGCCGCGAAGGTGTAGGCGTCGATCACGCCCTCGACCACCTCTTCGCCGCTGCGTTCGCGCGTGGCCAGCACAGAAGGTGCGAGCCGCACGCGCGCACGCGCCAGCCGCAGGTCGGCCAGGTTCGACAGGATGCGCAGCCGCACCGTGCCGCCCGTGAGTTGCTCGACCAGCGGCGACACCGCCTCGGCCATCGTGTTGACGGTGTTCGCGCCCATCGCGTCGCGCACGTCGACGATCAGGTGCATCACCACCATCGCGCCGCGCGGGGTGTCGCCGAACACATGCACCTCGATGTCGCGGCAGCCGCCGCCGAGATCGATCAGCACCTTGTCGCGGCTGTTCGCCACGGCCAGGATCTCGTCGCGCGCACGCAGCAACGCGAGCCGCGCGCCGTACGGGTCGGTGATGCCGATCACCTGCACCTGCGCGCGCATCAGCGGCCCGGTGCTCGAGGCCTCGAAGCCGCCACCTTCGCGCGCCAGCTTGGCCATGAACGAGGCGGCGGCGACCACCGAAGGTTCTTCCACCGCCATCGGCACGAGGTAGTCGCGCCCGTTCACGGTGAAGTTGCCGGCCACGCCCAGCGGCAGCTCGAAGGTGCCGATCACGTTCTCGACCATGCCGTTGGCGCGCTCCACGCCCAGCGCGCCGGGCTGCGCGAGCAGCGCCACCTCGTCGTCGGTGAGCGAGGCGGCCTGTGCGATGTGGGCCAGGCGTTGGGCGGGTGTGAGTGCGCGGAAATTGGGAATGCGGGAATCGGCGGCCATCGGTGCGTGTCTCTTCGGAAGGTGAATTCGGGAGCAGGCAATTTAGGCCGGCTGTACCGCCCGCGGAAGGCACAGTTTGGCGGGACAGTGCGGACAGTGGTGCGCCGCAATCGCTTGCTGTGTCAAAGTCTCGGCCCATGACCACGATCGCCGATTCGCTCGCCGACACCCTCGCGCGCCAGATCGCGAGCGGCGCCTACAAGGCCGGCGACAAGCTGCCCTCGCTGCGTGAACTCGCGCAACTTCACAGCTACGCCAAGAACACCGTGGTGGCCGCCTTCGAGCTGCTGGTGTCGCGCGGCCTCGTCGAGCCGCGGCGCGGTTCGGGCTACTACGTGCTTGCGCAGGCCACGGCCACCCCCAAGCCCGCCGAAGAAGACGCGGGCAGCCTCGGCCGCGCGATGGACATCGTGTGGCTCATGCGCGAGCAGCTCAAGACGCAGCCCGATGCGGTCGCGGTGGGCGACGGCTTTCCGCCCGTCGAGTGGCTCGCCGACGTGCGCCTGGACAAGTACCACCCGAAGGTCGTGCGCACGGGGCTCGGCGCACTGTTCCGCTACGGCAGCCGCTTCGGCTATGCGCCGCTGCGCGACCACCTCGTGCGCAAGCTGGCCGACTTCGGCATCGGCGCCGAGCCGCGGCAGATCGTGCTCACGCACGGCGCCAACGAGGCGATGGACATCGTCATCCGCTACTTCGTGCCGCCCGGCGGCAAGGTGCTGGTGGACGACCCCGGCTACTACCCGCTGTTCGGCAAGCTCAAGCTCGCGGGCGCGCAGATGCTGGCGGTGCCGCGCCTGGCCGACGGGCCCGACCTCGAGGTGCTGGAGCAGCTGCTCATCGCCGAGCGGCCGCGCCTGTTCTTCACGCAATCGCTCGCGCACAACCCCACGGGCTCCGACATCTCGCCGGCCAAGGCGTTCCGCGTGTTGCAGCTCGCGCAGAAGTACAACCTGCTGATCGTGGAGAACGATCCACTGGCCGACTTCAAGCCGACCGCGTTGCCGCGCCTCTCCGCGCTCGACCAGCTCGAACGCACGATCTACATCGGCAGCTTTTCGAAATCGTTCTCGGCCGCGCTGCGCGTGGGCTTCATTGCTTGCGGGGCCGACCTGGCAAGCGACCTCGCCGACCTGAAGGCGCTGATCCACGTGAGCAGCTCGGAGTACAGCGAGCGCACGGTCGATGTCATCCTGAGCGAGGGCCACTACCAGCGGCACCTCAAGCGGCTGCAGCAGCGGCTGGGCGAGGCCACGCGCGACGCGCTGAAGCTGTTCGACACGGTGGACGCCGAGGTTTTCGCGCGCAGCCCGCAGTCGCTCTACATCTGGGCCGCGCTGCCCGGCGTGGACGATTCGCTGGCCTTCGCGAAGGAGCTGCTGCCGCGCAAGATCGTGATGGCGCCGGGGCGCATCTTCAGCGTCGATTCGACGCAGGTCTCGCGTTGGTCGCGCTTCAATGTCGGCGCCATGGCCGACCCGCGCTTCGCGAAGGCGCTGCGCACCGCGCTGCGGCGGCGATCTTGACTAGCCCTTGAAGGTGCCGTGCCGCCCCGCGCCGCCGGCAAAGCGCGCGGCACCGGCTTCGCCTTCGGCCGCGACGATCGGCACGCCCTGCGTGCCTTCGCGGCGCAGCGCCTCGGCCAACGGAAGGTCCCACTGTTCGAAGGCGGAGCGGCGGTCAGCCAGCATGCATTGCTGCGGGAAGGCGGCGATCTGCCGTGCCAGTTCCTGTGCGGCAGCGAGCGCACCACCCGGCGGCGTGGTGCGGTTCACCAGGCCCATCGCCAGCGCTTCGGCCGCACCGACGGGGCGGCCCGTGAGGATCAGGTCGAGCGCGCGTCCCATGCCGATGAGGCGCGGCAGCCGCACGGTGCCGCCGTCGATCAGCGGCACGCCCCAGCGGCGGCAGAACACGCCGAGCACCGCGTCGTCGTCGGCCACGCGCAGATCGGCGAGCAGCGCGAGTTCGAGCCCGCCCGCGACCGCGTAGCCGTTCACCGCTGCGATCAGCGGCTTGGACAGCGCCATGCGCGTCGGGCCCATCGGGCCGGCGCCGCCGCCCTCGGGGTCGAGCTCGTTGCGGCGCGCCGGATCGCCGACCGCGCCCAGGTCGGCGCCTGCGCAGAAGTGGCCGCCCGCGCCCGTCAGCACGGCCACGCGCAGCGCGTCGTCGGCCTCGAAGCGTTCGAAGGCCGCGCGCAATGCGGCGGCGACCACACCGTCCACGGCATTGCGTTTGTCGGGCCGGTTCAGCGTGAGCGTGCAGACGGGGCCGTCCACGTCGAAGGTCACGCAGGGCGGGGTGGTCATGGCAGAGTCTCCGGGAAGGTGCGGTGGCGGGGCGGTCCGGCCATCGTAGAAAACATTCCCGGGTTCTCCAACCCCGCCGCGCTCAGATGGCGCGGATCACGTCCGTGTCGCCTTCGGCCGATGCATGCAGCCGCGCCACTTCGGCCGCACGCCGCGTGAGCACCGCGCGCTGGTTGATGTAGCCCTTGTCGGTGATCTCGCCCGCATCGAGGCTCGGCGGCTCGGCCAGCACCAGCGCGCAGGCCGGGCATTGCGACGAGCCCGCGCCTTCGTCGCGCAGGGCGCGCAGCACCTCGGCGATGCGCGCGGCCAGTGCGTCGGGCGCGAGCGCTGCGCCTTGCGGGCTGGCGAACACCAGCATGCCGATCGCGTCGCGGTCGTGGCCCGTGAGCACGATGTCCTGCACATGCGGCGCCAGCAGCGACACCAGCTTCACGCGCAGCGTGCCCACCGACACCCAGGTGCCGGTCGAGAGCTTGAAGTCTTCCGCCACACGTCCGTTGAAGATCACGCCCTGCGCGGGGTCGCCGGGGTTCGCGAGAAAGCCCGCGTCGCCGATGCGGTAGTAGCCCTCGGCGTCGAAGGCCTCGGCGGTCTCGCGCGGTGCATCGCGGTAGCCGGGGAACACCGAGACGCCCTTGACGCGCATCTCCAGCTTCTCTCCGTTGGGCACGAACTTCAGTTCCAGCCCCGGCAGCGGCGCGCCGATGCAGCCGGCACCGTCGAGCTGCCAGTGCGCGGAGGTGATCGCGGGCGAGGTCTCGGTCGCGCCCCACGAGGTGGTGAGCCACAGCGGGCGCGTGGGCCGCACGCGCCGCGCCACCGCTTCGAGCCGTTGCCAGGTCGAAGGCGCGAGCGCTGCCGCCGCGTAGAAGGCCAGGCGCAACCGCGAGAACACTTCGGTGGCGAGTGCGTCGTCGGCTTCGAGGAACGGCAGCAGCATGTCGAAGCCGCGCGGCACGTTGAACAGCAGCGTGGGCTTCACCTCGCGCAGGTTGCGCACCGTCTTCTCGATGAGGCCCGGCGCGGGCCGGCCTTCGTCAATGTAGAGCGCGCCGCCATGGCACAGCACCATGTGCAGGTTGTGGTTCGCGCCGAAGGTGTGGCTCCACGGCAGCCAGTCGACCAGCACGGGCTTCTCGTGCGCGAGGAAGCGCCAAGTCTGCGCCATCATCTGCTGGTTGGCGCACAGCATGCGGTGCGTGTTGATCACCACCTTGGGCTTGCCGGTGGAGCCCGAGGTCAGCAGGTACTTGGCGTGCGTGTCGGGGCCCACGGCGGCAAAGGCTTGCATGACGGCAGGCGTTTCCTTCGCCGCGAGCAATCGGTCGAACGCCATCGCGCCGGGATGCGCTTCGGCGTTGCGGCTGAACACCGTGACCGCGTCGATGTCGCAGCCGGCGAGCGATGCGCCGTACACCTTCGCGTCGGAGGCGTAGATCAGTGCCGGTTGCAGCGCCTGCAGCATGCCGTGCAGCCGCGACGGGTCTTTGGTCATGCGCGAGTAGGCGCTCGACAGCGAACAGGCCGTGCGGCCGATGTGCATCGTCGCGAGCATCAGCACCGCGTGGTCGATGGCGTTGTCCGAGAGGATCGCGACCGGCCGACCCGGCGGGAGGTTCAGGTCGAGCAGGCCCTGTGCCACCGCACCGACGGCGGCGCGCAGCGCGCGGTAGTCGAGCTTGCGCCAGCCTTCGCCGCTGTCGTCGCGCTCGGCAAAGGCCAGCGCGTCGGGCGTTTCGCGCGCCCAGCGTTCGATCCATTCGCCGATGCAGCGTGCATACGGCTGCAACGTCGTCGGCGAGCGCAGCACGAACGAGCCGTCGTCGAAGTCGATGCGCACCGTGCGGGGCGGAGCGATCAGGGTGTCGTCGAGAAGGAAGTCGGTCATGTCAATCCAGCGTACCCGTCTCGGCCTTGGCGCGAATCAGGTTCAACAGCAGGGTGTCGCGCGCGGCTTCGAGGTCGGCGGTGCGGCGCGTGCCGAGTTCTTCGGCCAGGCCTTGCACGACCTGCTGCTTCAATGCGTCCGTCATCGACGGCGCGCCCAGGTCCTTCCACCAGTCTTCGATGGGCCCGCCCAGGTGCGCGAGCAGGTGCGCGATGCCGCCCGCGCCACCCGAGAGGTGCAGGTTCATGAATGGTCCCATCACGGCCCAGCGCAGGCCGGGGCCGTGCGCGATGGCGGTGTCGATGTCGGCCACGCTCGCCACGCCTTCGTTGACGAGGTGAAACGCTTCACGCCACAGGGCGGCCTGCAGCCGGTTCGCGATGTGGCCTTTCACCTCGCGCTTCACGTGGATCGGACGCTTGCCGATGGCGGCATAGAACGCCATCGTGCGGGCGATGACCTCGACCGAGGTCTGCGCACCGCCGATCACTTCGACCAGCGGAATCAGGTGCGGCGGGTTGAACGGATGCCCCAGCACCACGCGCTGCGGGTGCGCGC
Organism: Variovorax sp. YR752; assembly: GCF_943372545.1. NCBI lineage: Bacteria > Pseudomonadati > Pseudomonadota > Betaproteobacteria > Burkholderiales > Comamonadaceae > Variovorax > Variovorax sp. YR752. Next base: position 30,403 of record NZ_CALRZC010000026.1, read on the forward strand.
AGCCCGACTGCACGCCGCTGATCGCCAGGCCCGACGAACTCGACGCGAGGATGGTCTCGGGCGGCGCCGCCGCGTCCATGCGGCGGAACAGGTCGATCTTGAAATCCATGCGCTCGGGGCCGTTCTCCTGCACGAAGTCGGCCACGGCCACCGCGTCTTCCAGGCTGTCGTGAAAGCGCAGGCGGTCGACCGAGGCGCCCTCGGCGAGGCCGAAGCGTTCCAGCGTCGGCCAGTGCTGCGCCACGGCGGCGCGCAGCCGGTCTTCGGCGCCGGGCGAGGGGTCGGTCGCGTTCACGTCGAGCCCTTGCGCGAGGAAGTACGCGGCCCAGCTCGCGCCGATCACGCCGGTGCCGACGACGGCGACGCGCTTCACGTCATTGACAGGGGTCATGCCGATTTCCACCGCGCGCAGCGGCTCTCCGTCTTGGTGGTCCAGGCGGCTTCGCCGGGGATGTTCTCGATCACCTTGTAATAGTCCCACGGCTCCTTCGACTCGGCCGGCGTCTTCACCTGCATGAGGTGCATGTCGTGCACCATGAGGCCGTCGTCGCGCAGCCAGCCGCCCTTGACGAACATGTCATTGAACTTCGTCTTGCGCAGCTGCGCCATCACCTTGTCGGCGTCGTCGCTGCCCGCGGCCTTCACGGCCTGCAGGTACTGGAGCGTGGCCGAGTAGTCGCCGGCATGGAAAGAAGAAGGCATGCGCTTGTGCTTGTCGAAAAAGCGGCGCGCCCAGGCGCGCGATTCGGGGCTCTGGTTCCAGTACCAGCTGTCGGTGAGGTACATGCCCTGCGAGGCCTTCAGGCCCAGCGCGTGCACGTCGTTGATGGTGATGATCATGCCGGCGAGTTTCATGTTCTTGCTGAGGCCGAACTCCGCCGCCGACTTGATCGCGTTCACCGTGTCGCCGCCCGCATTGGCCAGGGCCAGCACCTGCGCCTTCGAGCTTTGGGCCTGCAGCATGAACGACGAGAAGTCGCTCGCGCCCAGCGGGTGCTTCACCGAGCCCGCCACCGTGCCGCCGCTGGCCTGCACGGTCTTGGTGGCGTCGCTTTGCAGCGCCGCGCCGAAGGCGTAGTCGGCCGCCACGAAGTACCAGCTCTTGCCGCCGGCCTTGACCACCGCGCTCGCGGTGCCGCGCGCCATGGCCACCGTGTCGTAGGCGTAGTGCACCGTGTAGGGCGAGCAGTACTCGTTGGTGAGGCTCGACGCGCCCGAGCCCACCACGAAGTACGGCTTCTTCTTGTCGGCCGCCACGCCCGCCATGGCAATGGCCGCGCCCGAGTTCACGCCGCCGATCAGCATGTCGACCTTGGTCACGTCGAACCATTCGCGCGCCTTGGCGGCGGCGATGTCGGGCTTGTTCTGGTGGTCGGCCGTGACCAGCTCGATCTTCTTGCCGTCGATGGCGCCGCCCATGTCGGCGATGGCCATGCGGATCGCCTCGGCGCCGGCCGGGCCGTCGTAGTCGCGGTAGATGCCCGACATGTCGCTGATGAAGCCGATGCGGATGGTGTCGTCGGACACCTGGGCGAAGGCGCCCGATGCAAAGAGGGCGCCGAGCGCGAGGGCCAGTGCCGTGCGGGAAGTGTTCATGTGTCGTGTCTCCGTTCGTTGTCGTTGTTGTCTGTCTTCAACCGAGTGCGAACTCGGGCCGCGGGCCACCTACGCGCGGCAGGCCCATGATCTGTCGCGCCTCGGCCGGCGTCGCCACTTCCATGTCGAGCTCGCGGATCACGCGCACGATGCGCTCGGTGAGCTGCACGTTGGTGGCCAGCTCGCCGTGGCGGAAGTAGAGGTTGTCTTCCAGCCCCACGCGCGCATGGCCGCCCAGCAGCAGCGCCGCCACGTTGGCCTCGAGCTGCGACATGCCGATGCCGCTCACGCCGAAGATGGCGCCCTGGGGCAGCGTGTCGACCATCATCTGCAGGTTGCGCGGCGAGTAGGGCATCGCGTTCTGGAAGTTGCGGTGCACGTTCATCACCAGGTTGATGAAGTAGGGCGCGTCGTCATGGCCTTCCTCGATCAGCGTCGTCGTGTCCTGCAGGATGTGCGTGGGGCTGAACACCTCCCACTCGGGCTTGATGCCGCGCGCCTTCATGCCGGCCGCGAGTTCGCGCCCGCGCGTGATCGGCGTGTCCATGAGGATCTGCTTGCCCTCGAAGCTCAGGTTGAGCGTGGTGGCGTCGAGCGTGCACATCTCGGCGCCCGCGTCCATGCCCTTGATGCGCTCTTCCCATGCAATTTCCCAGCGGTCGCCCGCCAGCGGCTTCACCATGTCGCCGTGCACGCCGCCGCCGGTGGAGTTGTTCAGCACGATGTCGCAGCCGGCCGCGCGGATGCGGCTGTTGATGTCGCGGTACACCTCGGCGTTGCAGGTGGCGCCGTCGTCGGGGCGGCGCGCGTGGATGGCGACCACGCTGGCGCCGGCGTTCCAGCAGCGCAGCACGTCGGCGGCGATCTCGGCGGGCTGGGTGGGAAGGTGGGGGTTCTGCGATTTGTGCGCCATGCCGCCGGTGGGGGCGATGGTCACGATCACTTTGCGCTTCGACATGCTCGGGGCTCCTGGGGTCGGTCTGTCAGTCGTTCATGGGGGCGCGTCATTATTTTTTGTGATGCGTTTGTACTCAGTCATCGCGACGACATTCGGGGGCAGGGTTTACGCGGCGCAGGCGCTAAAGTCGTCGTCGCGCCATCGCGCACCAAGGAGCACCCTCTATGAAATTAATGCCCTTCCTGCTGGTCACCGCGGCCGCGTTCACCACCCTCGGCGCCGCCGCGCAACCGGCCGGCCCCGCCACCTGCGATACCAAGCGCGAAGCCATCGGCCGCGACATCGAGATGGCCAAATCCAAGGGTCAGAAGCAGCGCGTGCGCGGGCTCGAAACGGCGCTGGCCGAAGTGAACCGCAACTGCACCGACGCCAAGCTGGCGGCCGAGCACCAGCGGCGCATTCGCAACCAGGAGCGCAAGGTGGCCGAGCGCGAGCGCGACCTGCGCGAAGCCCAGCAGAAGGGCCGTGCCAGCAAGATCGCCGACCGCGAGAAAAAGCTGCACGAAGCGCAAGCGGAGCTGCAGCATCTCAAGGCCGCGCAGTAAACAAAAAAGACAGCATGCCCACGACCAAGCCGGCGATCCCCGCGGCCTCCCTGACCATTGCCCAGCTGCTGCAGGGCTCGGCCTGGTTTCCGCTGCTCGACGTGGGCGCGGGCGAGCGCGTGCTCGACGAGATGCGCGAGGTCGAGGTGGCGGCCGGCGCCGCGCTGTGCCGGCGCGGCGACACGCCGCTGCACTGGTACGGCACGCTCGAAGGGTTGCTCAAGTGGTCGATCACCTCCAGCGACGGTCGCTCGGTCACGCTGGGCGGGCTGTCGGTGGGCAGCTGGTTCGGCGAAGGCACGCTGCTGCGCGCCGTGCCGCGCTCGGCCGACATCATTGCGCTGCGGCCCAGCCGCGTGGCGCAGCTGCCGCTGGAAACCTTCGAGTGGCTGCACCGCACGCAGCGCGGCTTCGATCACTTTCTGCTGCAGCAGATCAACGAGCGGCTGCACTGGTTCATGGGCAGCTACGCCGCGCACCGCCTGCTCGATGCCGACAGCCAGGTGGCGCGCGCGCTGGCCGGCCTGTTCCACCCCTGGCTGCACCCGGGCAGCGAGCCGCACCTGCAGACCTCGCAGGAAGAGATCGCGAATTTGTCGGGCGTGTCACGGCAGCGCTGCAACGCGGCGTTGAACCGGTTGAAGGAGGCGGGGTTCCTGCACATCGAGTACGGCGGGATCACGGTGACCGACCTCGAAGGGCTGCGGCGCTTCATCCAGGAATGAAGGATTGACTCCCTCTCCCCTGGGGGAGAGGGCGGGGGTGAGGGAGGCGGCCTTGGGCCAAGCGCCGCGCCTCATCAATCGCACCTGCCCTCACCCTGACCCTCTCCCGCAAGCGGGAGAGGGGACAACACAAGACGACCCTCCGCTCAGCGCTTGTGGTGCGACGCCGCCAGCTCGTACACCGGTGTGTCGATCCCTTCCATGCGCGCCTTCAGCTGCAGCGCCAAAAACTGCGAGTAGTGGCGCGACTGGTGCAGGTTGCCGCCGTGGAACCACAGGTTGTCGACCTGCGTCGGCTTCCACATGTTGCGCAGCTCGCCTTCCCACGGACCCGGGTCCTTCGGCGTGTCGGAGCCCAGGCCCCAGCACTTGCCGACCTTGTCGGCGATCTCGGGCGAGATCAGGTCGGCGAGCCAGCCGTTCATCGAGCCGTAGCCCGTGGCGTACACCAGCAGGTCGGCCGGCAGCTCGGTGCCGTCGGTGAGCGTGACCGAGCGCGCGTTCACGCGCTCGATGTTCACGCCGCTCTCCAGGTGGATGCTGCCGTTGGCCACCAGCTCCGAGGCGCCCACGTCGATGTAGTAGCCCGAGCCGCGCCGCAGGTACTTCATGAACAGGCCCGAACCGTCCACGCCGAAGTCGAGCAGGAAGCCGGCCTTCTCCAGGCGCGCGTACAGGTCGGCGTCGCGCTTCTTCATCTCCTCGTACACCGGGATGTGGAAGGTGTGCATGATCTTGTAGGGCACCGACGCAAAGATCAGGTCGCCCTTGTGGTGGTCGATGCCGCTCTTCACCGCCTGCTCGGAATACAGGCCGCCCAGCGCCAGCTCCATGAGCGACTGCGAGGGCGCGATGTGCGTGGACGAGCGCTGCACCATCGTCACGTCGGCACCGTGCTCCCACAGCGCCGCGCAGATGTCGTGCGCCGAGTTGTTCGAGCCCAGCACCACGCACTTCTTGCCCGCATAGGCCTCGGGCCCGGGGTGCTGGCTGGAGTGGTGCTGGTCGCCCAGGAAGTTATCGGCGCCTGCCACCTTCGGCACGTTCGGGTAGCCCGACACGCCGAGTGCAAACACCAGCTGCTTCGGGCGCAGCGTCACGGGCTTGCCCTCGCGCTCCACCTGCACCTCCCAGCGCTGCGTGGCCTCGTCGAAGCGCGCCTTGGTCGCGTTCGTGGAACTCCAGTAGTTGAGCTCCATGATCTTCGTGTACATCTCGAGCCAGTCGCCGATCTTGTCCTTGGGCGCGAACACCGGCCAGTCGTCGGGGAAGGGCATGTAGGGCAGGTGGTCGTACCAGACCGGGTCGTGCAGGCACAGCGACTTGTAGCGCTTGCGCCAGGAGTCGCCGGCCTTGGCATTGCGCTCCACGATGATCGTCGGCACGCCCAGCCGCCGCAGCCGCGCCCCCAGCGCGATGCCGCCCTGGCCGCCGCCGATGATCACCACCTCGGGGTGCTCGGTGTAGCCCAGCGCGGCCTCTTCGTCGCGGCGCTTCTCGAGCCAGTTCTTGCGGCCCTTGTGCACGCCGTGCTCCGCGCCCTTGATGCGGTTGTCGCCCGTCTTTTCCTCGAAGCCTTTCAGCTCGGTCATGGTGGTGAGCAGCGTCCAGGCTTTGCCGTCACGAAGACGCACATGGCCGCGCCCGCGCGCCACGCGCGTCTCGAAGGTGAACCACGCATCGACCACGCCCTCGGCCTCGGTCGCCTCGCCTTCGAGCGCAAAGGCCGTGGGCTGCGTGTCGGCCAGGCGCGCCTGCAGCATCGCGCGGATGGCGCCGGGGCCTTCCTGCGTGCGCAGGTTCCAGGTGAAGGCGACGAGGTCGCGCCAGTAGCTGTCGGCCTCGAACCGCGAAACGGCCGCGTCGATGTCGCCGCGTGCGAGCGCGGCGGCGAAGTCGGCCAGCCATTGGGCGGCGGCCCGGGTGGGGCCGGTGGTCGGGTCTGTCATTGCATGTCTCCGTTGTGTCGTTGAACGAATCGCGGCGCGGCAAGGCGCACGCGGGGTTCGTGGCGCAGCTTTCGTGCCGTGCGGGGAGGGACGAAGAATCAAGGGGTTGGCGGTGGTTTTGTCGCAGGCGCCTGTCGCTGTCTCACCGAGACTGAGACGATGCATGAGAATTTGAACGTCGTATAAGATTGGACGACGTTCAAATTCAAGGGCCGCGAACCGTGATCGAACCAGAACCCCCCGGCCGCCGCGAGCGCCGCCGCACCCAGACGCTCGACCACGTCGCGTCCACCGCCATGCGCCTGTTCGAAGCCCAGGGCTACGACGCGACGACGATGGAGCAGATCGCGCAGCAGTCCGACGTGGCCAAGGGCACGCTCTACAACCACTTCGCGACCAAGGAAGCGATCCTGGCGCACTGGGTGCACCTCGAACTCGTGGTCGATGCGCAGCGCCTGCACGCGTCGATCGACCCGAAGGCGGGTTTCACGGCGCAGCTCACCGGGCTGCTCGATGCCTCGGCCGAATGGTCCGAGCGCTATCGGGCCTACCTGCTCGACTACTTCCGCTTTCGCTTCCTCAACATCGAGAGCGAACTCGGCGGCGGCGACCGCGGCACGCCGCGCGACCTGTCGGGGCTGTTCGAGGTGCTGATCGCCGCCGCCCAGCAAGCCGGCACGCTGCGCACCGACGTGTCGGCTGCGCACCTCGCGAGCCTGCTGCACCACTTGTACTTCGGCGCACTGATGCGCTGGCTCACGCTGCCCGGCCTCGTGCTGCGCGACGAGTTCGCGGTGGTCGTCGATCTCTTCGTCGGCGGCGCACGCACGGCCCCCAAACCCTCTGCAAGGAGGCGCGCCTCATGAAGATCGCCGTGCTCACCTACGGCACCGAGGGCGACGCGCGCCCGCTCGCCGCGCTGTGCCACGCGCTGGACGACGCGGGCCATGCGTCGGTGCTGCTGGCGGACGCCACCACGCTCGGTGCAGCCGAACGACTCGGCGTGCGCTCGCAGGCGCTGGCCGGTGACATCCGGCAGGCGCTCGGCGGCGTCATCGCACAGGGCGACAAACCGGCCGCCGCCGCGAAAGCGCTCGCGGACATCGCCAATGCCAACGCCACGCCCTGGCTGCGCCAGACCGTCGAGGCCGCACAGGGCTGCGACGCGGTCGTCTGCGCGGGGCTCGCGGCCTTCGTGGGCCTGTCGGCGGCCGAGGCGCTGGGCGTGCCCGCCATCGGCGCGGGCATGTTCCCGCTCACGCCGACGGCCGCGTTCGCCTCGCCCTTTCTGCCGCCCGCCCGCGTGCCGCGCTTTTTGAACCGCGCGAGCCATCACCTTGTCAACGGGCTGCTCTGGCGCGCGTTCCGGCCGGCCGTGAATGCCGCGCGCGCCGAGGTCTGTGGCCTGCCGCCGCGGCGCCGCCTGTGGACCACGCACCCCGTGCTCTATGGCTATTCGCCGAGCCTGCTGCCGCGTCCGGCCGATTGGCCCGCCAATGCGACGGTGTGCGGCCAGTGGCTCGCGCCCGCGCCCGACTGGCAGCCGCCGACCGCGCTGCGCAACTTTCTCGCGGCCGGCGAGGCGCCCGTCTACATCGGCTTTGGCAGCATGACGGGCTTCGACAAGGCGCGGCTGCTCGCGGCCCTCGTCGACGGTGTGGCCGGCCGGCGCGCGGTGCTGCACCCCGGATGGAGCGGCCTCGATGTGCAGCAGCTGCCGCCGAATTTCCACGCCATCGGCGACACGCCGCACGACTGGCTGTTTCCGCAGATGGCGCTGGTGGTGCACCACGGCGGCTCGGGCACCAGCCACTCGGCCGCGCGCGCGGGCGTGCCCTCGGTGGTCGTACCCTTCGCGGGTGACCAGGCGTTCTGGGCCCACCACCTCGCGCAGGCGGGCGTGGCGCCGCCCGCGGTGGCGGGTGCCCGGTTCGGCGCCGACGACCTGGCGCGCGGCATTGCGTTCGCGCACGACCCGCAGGTGCGCGCGCGGGCCCGGGCACTGGGCGAACGCATGCGTGCGGAAGACGGCCTGGGCACGGCCGTGCGCGCCATCGAGCAGATCCTGAGGCGTTAGCCGCGCTGCGGCGCCACGATGCCGAAGCGCTTCATGTGCCGGTACGCGGTGGCGCGGCTGATGCCGAGCGCCTGCGCGGCCCGCGCCACATGCCAACGGTGGCGCTGCAGCGCGTCGAGCAGACGCGTGGCATCGGCGGCGCTGTCTTCGTCGTCGACCGGCGCAGGCGTGGCATCGCGATGGTGGTCGAGCGACGGACGATGCGGCGCCAGGCGCAGCTCCTCGGGCGTGATGCTCGCGCCCGTGCAGAGCGCCAGCGCCAACCGCAGCACATTGCGCAACTCGCGCAGATTGCCCGGCCAGTCATGCGCCATCAGCCGCAGCATCGCGGCCTCCGACAGCCGCGCGGTCGAGCCCATCGCCGCCGCTTCTTCGTGGAACATCGCCTCGATCAGGTACCGCCGGTCGCGCCGCGCGCGCAGCGGCGGCAGCTTCAGCACCGCGCCGCACAGGCGGTAGTACAGGTCCTCGCGAAAGCGCCCGGCCGCGACCAGCGCCGACAGGTCGCGGTGCGTGGCCGCCACCACGGCCAGGTCCACGCGCTGCGGCGACTCGGCGCCCAGCGGCAGCACCTCGCCTTCGGACAGCACGCGCAGCAGCCGCGTCTGCAGCGCCATCGGCATGTCGCCGATCTCGTCGAGAAACAGCGTGCCGCGGTCGGCCTGCGCGATCAGCCCCTTCATGCCCTTGGCGCGGCCGCCCGTGAAGCTGCCGGGCGTGTAGCCGAAGAGCTCGCTCTCGATCAGCGAATCGGGAATGGCCGCGCAGTTCACCGCCACGAAGGGCAGCGCCGCGCGCCGGCTTGCGCCATGCAGCGCGCGCGCCAGCACCTCCTTGCCGCTGCCGGTCTCGCCCTCGACCAGCACATGGATGCCGCGGTCCACCAGCCGGCGCGCCTGCGCGATCAGCTGCTGCATCGCGGGGTCTTCGTCGCCCGCGATGCGCTCGAGCGGCGGCAGGCGGTCCGACGGTTGGGGCGCCGGTGATGCGGGCGCCGTGGCCGGCGAGCGCCGCAGGCGCGGCGCGATCAGCGACGCGTGGTACTCGCCGCCGCCGGGCAGCAGCACCGTGTGCGCAAACGGCAACGCCGACGCGCCGCCGTTGCCCAGGCGCCAGATCGCGTCCATCGGCAGGTGCAGCAGCTCCGACACCGCGCCGCCCAGCAGGGGGTGCTGCAGCCCCGAGAAGACCTCGCGCGCCCCGCCGTTGGCGCCCACCACCGTACCGCCATCGTCGAAGGCCAGCATCACTTCGCCCGCCACGTCGACCAGCCCGAAGGCACTGCCCAGCCGCAGGATCCAGTGGCCGCGAAAGTGCCGCAGAAAGTCGGCGTCCTCGATCATCCGTGCGTACATCGACACCAGGTGCCGCACCAGGTGCTGGCTCTCGCGCGCCTCGGGCGAGCGCAGCGCCGACACGTCGAGGATGGCCGTGAGCTTGCCGCTGTGGTCGAACAGCGGCGCCGTCGTGCAGGTGAGCGCGATGTGCGTGGCGTCGAAGTGCTCGGTCTGGTGGCAGGTCATCGGCTGGCGCTCGATGAGGCAGGTGCCCACGCCGCAGGTGCCGGCGTGCGCCTCGTTCCAGTCGGCGCCCAGGTACAGGCCGGCGCGGCGCAGCTGGTCGTCCCAGGCCGGGTTGCCGATGTAGTCGACCGTGATGCCCTCGGCATCGGTCAGCAGCACCATGTAGCCCAGCTCGGCCACGCGGCGGTAGATGTCTTCCATGCCCGCCCGCGCCGCGCGCAAGAAGTGCTCGAGCTGCTGCTGGTGCACGCGCACCTCCTGCGCCGGCAGGATGCGCGCGGGCGTCGGCCGCGACGGATCGAGCCCATGGTCGCGCACGCAGCGCGCCCACGACTTGTGCACCAGGCTCGCCGCCGGATCGGCCAGCAGCGCCGTGCCGGTGGCGATCGAATAGACGTTGTCGATGTGGCGCGATTGCAGGGACGTCATGCGCAGCCTCGTGCGTGGGTGGGCGCGGCTCGGGGAGAGGCTGCGCAGCCGGACATGATTCGGCTGTCGCACTGTCGCAGGAGAGAGGTGAAACCCGGTGAGTTGAATCGATCTGTCTGCTTTCCGCTCGGGCAAGAATAAATTTGCTCAACGGAAGACAGCGTGTCGTCGCCAAGACATGGCTTGCTACAAACTGTAGAAACGTAACCTCATCAATTCGCAAGGCCCAGGATGAAGCTGTCGGACTTCATATTTCAGTTCCCTATTGGCATCGCTCGCGCGAGGCAAGGCCTTTGTCGCGTCCGCACGTTCTTTGGCCCTCAAAGTGGTGTCACCGCGCTTCTGACGGATATCGGCGAGTTTGCTGTTGGGTCGTCGATAACGAACTCTGTTGAACACATTCACCAAGCACTCGTACTGCGCGGAATGATTCAGCTCGACGTGCGTGTCATCGAGCACTACGAGAGGCACGATGCCGAAGGGGGATCGTTCTCGCTGGTCAGCTTTGGACCCGCGGGCGATCCGTCGTGGGAGCGGATGTCCATGCAAGACGCGTTGTCGATTCTTTCTTGTGATTCGAGTGAGTTCACAAGCTCGACAGCGATGAACCTGCGATTGGTCGCGGAAATCGAACGTCTGCGAAATGCAATCGATCCCTTCGCTGATGCCCCGTGGTTGGAAGAACCCGAGATCGTCAATCGGCGGGGCGCAATAGAAAGCGGAATGATCTCCAAAGCCATGCTCTCTCAGCTTGTCAATGCGAGCGCAACGGAACGACAGCTTCAGGAATTGTTGAAGCAAGACCCTTCCTTCTTCGGGGAGGTCTACGGAGATCCCTATGAGGAGTACATCGTCCTTTCCGAGTATCCGCTGGCCGATGGATTCATTGATTTCGTTGTCTTCACGGGGCGTTCACGGATGGAGGTCGTGCTGATCGAGATCAAGGGAGCGGATTTCTTCCTGGTGAACGACGACAGCTATGGCGAGTTCTCGCACAAGGTCAACCAAGCGGCCGGCCAGATACGACGTCGGATCGGTGCAATCTACAGGGACATGTCGACGTTCCGGCGCCAAGCCCACAAAGTGCGGCACGCGGCTGAGGCAGGCGCCTCTGGTCATGGCGCCTTCATCGGGCCACATCCGAAGTTGTTGGTCGACCCCGACAAGGACATCGAGCTTCGCTCGGTGGTTATCGGTGGCCGGACGCGCGACGACTTTTCCGAGAGCAAGAAGCGGCACGATTTCGAACATGGCATGTCGCCGCCCATACGCATCGAGTCATGGGACACATGGATTCGGAAACTTCAACGTCAGTGAAGTTTTTTCATCACTTGCCGCTTGAACTTGTCTGTAGGCAGTTGGAAGCGGTGGACGATGACGTGGCGCACGGCTCTGTGGGCCTCACACGCCCAGCAGTTCTTCCAGCACCTTCGGCTCCGCCAGCAGATCGGCCGACGCCCCATGCCGCACGATCTGCCCCTTCTCCATCACCACCGCCAGGTCCGTGTGCGCGAGCACCTTGCGGTAGTCGCGGTCGACGATCAGCGTGGCGATGCCTGTGCTGCGGATCTCGCTGATCACGCGCCAGATCTCGGCCACGATCAGCGGCGCCAAGCCTTCGGTCGCTTCGTCGAGGATCAGCAGGCGCGGGTTGGTCATGAGCGCGCGGCCGATGGAGAGCATCTGCTGCTCGCCGCCCGACAGCTGCTGGCCGCCGTGCGAGAGCCGTTCCGACAGACGCGGAAAGGTGGCCATCACACGGTCGAAGGTCCAGGCGCGCTGGCCGTCGACGCCGGCGCGTTCGCTCATCACGAGGTTCTCGCGCACCGACAGGTTCGGAAAGATGCCACGCCCCTCGGGCACGTAGCCGATGCCCAGGCGCGCCATCTTCTCGGGCGGCAGGCCGGTGACGGTGCGGCCGTCGACCTGCACCTCGCCTGAGGCCGGACGCACGTAGCCCATGACCGTGCGGATGAGCGTGGTCTTGCCCATGCCGTTGCGCCCGAGCAGGCCGACCGAGGTCGCCGCCGGAATGCCGGCGTGCACGCCGCGCAGGATGTGGCTGTTGCCGTAATAGGTGTTGAGGTCGCGAACGATCAGCATCTCAGGCCTCCCGCCGGGCCGCCCCAAGGGAGGCCGGCGCCCCCTCGGGGGGCAGCGAATACACGAAGTGATGAGCGTGGGGGCATCAATGGTTCTCCTCGCCGAGGTACGCGGTGCGCACTTCGGGGTTCTCGCGGATCGACTTCGGGTCGCCCGTGGCGATGACGGTGCCGTTCACCATCACGGTGATGCGGTCGGCGATGCGGAACACGGCGTCCATGTCGTGCTCCACCAGCAGGATGGCGTGCGTGGCCTTCAGCCGCGCGAGCAGCGTGAGCATGCGATCGGTTTCTTCGGCGCCCATGCCGGCGAGCGGCTCGTCGAGCAGCAGCACGCGCGGGTGGGTGGCCAGGCACATCGCCACTTCGAGCTGGCGTTGCGCGCCGTGGCTCAGCGTGCCGGCGATGCGCCGCGCTTCGGCCGTGAGGCCGGCGGCGTCGAGCGCGGCGTCGGCCGACGCGTTGCTGGTGGCGCAGCGCTGCGACGACTGCCAGATCGCCCACGGTTTCGCCGTGGCGGCCTGCGCGGCGAGGCGGCAGTTCTCGTGCACGCTGAACTCCGGGAAGATGGTCGTGCGCTGGTAGCTGCGGCCCACGCCGTCGCGGGCGCGGCGCGACTGCGCACGCGCGGTGATGTCCACGCCGTCGAGCGCGATGCGGCCTTCGGAGGCCTCGATCTCGCCCGAGAGCATGTTGATGAGCGTCGACTTGCCGGCGCCGTTGGTGCCGATCACCGCATGCACTTCGCCGATGTGCAGGTCGAGCGTGACGGCGTTCACGGCGGTGAGGCCGCCGAAGCGGCGCGTGAGTTTGTCGACAGAGAGCAGTGCGGCGGTCATGCGCCTCCCTTCGGCGACAGCCGTTGCACCAGGCCGATCAGGCCCTTGGGCAGCAGCGCCACGAACACGATGATGGCGATGCCCAGCGTGAGCTGCCAGTGGTCGGCCAGCGGCCCCATCACCGCATGCGTCGAGAAGACTTCCTTCAGCAGCGTGAAGGCCACGGCGCCGATCACCGCGCCGCGCAGGTGGCCGAGGCCGCCGAGGATCACCATCAGCAGCACCTCGCCCGAGTTGTGCCAGGCCATCAGCTCGGGGTTGACCACGCCGTCGCGCGAGGCCAGCAGAAAGCCCGCGAGCCCGGCCAGCGCGCCCGCGAGCACGAAGGCCGCGAGCTTGTAGCCGTACACCGGAAAGCCGGCGGCACGCATGCGCTGCTCGTTCACGCGGATGCCCGCGAGCGCCGCGCCGAAGCGCGAGCGGCGCACCAGCGCGAGCAGGCCGTAGGTGAAAACCAGCGAAGCGAGCACCACGTAGAACAGCACGCGGCGGTTCTCCATGTCGAGCGCGCCGAGGGCGGGGCGCACGTACAGGTAGATGCCGTCGCTGCCGCCACCGACCTTGGTGTCGTGGAACACGAAGAAGGCCATCTGCGCAAAGGCCAGCGTGACCATGATGAAGTACACGCCGCGCGTGCGCAGGCTCAGCGCACCGACGAACAGCGCATACAGCGCCGCCGCGCCCATCGACAGCACCAGCAGCACCGCGAAGTTGCCGCCCTCGCTGCCCGAGGCCAGCACGGTGACGTACGCGCCGATGCCGTAGAAGGCCGCATGGCCCAGGCTCACGAGCCCGGTCATGCCCACCAGCAGCTCCAGGCTGAGCGCGAAGATCGACAGGATCATCACCTTGACGATGAAGTCCGACGCGTAGTTGCCCAGCAGCGGGCCGGCCACGGCGAGGGCGATGGCGCACAGCACGGGCACGACGAAGGCGCGGCGCCGCGGCGACGAAGACACAGACGCAACCACGGGGCTCATGGCCGCCTCCCCATCAAGCCTTCAGGCTTCCAGATCAGCACGATGGCCATCAGCAGGTAGATGCCGATGCCGCTGAGGTCGGCGAAGAACACCTTGCCGAAGGTGTCGACGAAGCCCACCAGCAGCGAGGCCACGAGCGCGCCGGTGATCGAGCCGATGCCGCCGATCACCACGAGCACGAAGCAGATGATGAGCACGCTGGCGCCCATGTTCGGGTACACCGAGGACATCGGCGCGGCGATCATGCCGGCGAGGGCCGCTAGCGCCACGCCGGCCGCGAACACGATGCGGTACAGCCGCTTCACGTCGATGCCCAGGCCGCGCACCATGTCGCGGTTGCTCGCGCCGGCGCGGATCATCATGCCCAGTCGCGTGCGGTTCACCACGTAGTACAGGCCCACGGCCAGCACGATGCAGGCGGCCGAGGCAAAGAGGCGATACCACGGGTAGCTCATGACGTTGCCCAGCGCGAAGCTGCCGTCGAGCCACGCGGGCACCTTCACGCCGTGCACGTCGTTGCCCACGAAGATGGAGCGCAGCTCCTCGAACACCAGAATGAGCCCGTAGGTCATGAGCACCTGCTGCAGGTGGTCGCGCTGGTAGAGGTAGCTGAAGAAGGCCCACTCGAGCACGTAGCCGAAGATCGCGGCCAGCACCACGCCGGCCACCAGCATCAGCAGAAACTGGTCGCCGAACAGCGGCGCCAGCGAGAACGCCAGGTAGGCGCCGATCATGTAGAAGCTCCCGTGGGCGAGGTTGATGACGCCCATGATCCCGAAGATCAGCGTCAGCCCCGAGGCCACGAGAAAGAGCAGCAGGCCGTACTGAACGGAGTTCAGGCACTGCACGAGAAAGGTTCCGAAATCCACCGTGAGATCCCAGTTGGTTGTGGTTGCCGCAAGGCGGCTCGCAGCCCCGTGAACTTGATCGGGGGCCGCGAGGGAACGAGACGAACGTCGGGGCTTGTGGCCCGCTACTTACTTACATCCGGCAGCCGCGAGCAGGATCAGACAGGCCCTTGATGGCCGTGCTGACGAGCTTGTTTTCCTTGCCATCGACCTTGCGCAGATAGATGTCCTGCACCGGGTTGTGCGACTTGCTCATCGTGAAGGTGCCGCGCGGGCTGTCGATCTTCGCCTTCTCGATCGCGCCGGTGAACTCGGCCTTCTTCGAGATGTCGCCCTTGGTGGCAGCAAGGCCCACGCCCAGCATCTGCGCGGCGTCGTAGCCCTGCACCGCGTACACGTCGGGCTGCAGCTTGAACGACTTGGCATAGGCCACGCGGAAGGCGTTGTCGCGCGGCGTGTTCAGGCCGTCGGCGTAGTGCAGCGTGGTGAGCATGCCCTGCGCCGATTCGCCCTGCGCGTCGAGCGTGCCGTCGGTCAGGAAGCCGGGGCCGTACAGCGGGATGGTCTTGTTCAGGCCGGCGGCCTGGTAGTCCTTGACGAACTTCACCGCGCCGCCGCCCGCGAAGAAGGCGTACACCGCATCGGGCTTGGCCGCCGCGATCTCGGTCAGCAGCGCCTGGAACTCCACGTTGGGGAAGGGCAGGGTGAGCTGCTTGTCGACCTTGCCGCCGTTCTTCTCGAAGCCTTCCTTGAAGCCGTTGACCGACTCTTCGCCGGCCGCGTACTTCCAGGTGATGGTCATGACCTTCTTCTTGCCCTGCTGCTTGGCCGCGACCTCGCCCATGGCGAAAGCCGGCTGCCAGTTGCTGAACGAGCTGCGGAAGATGTTGGGTGCGCACATGGGGCCCGTCACCGCGTCGGCGCCGGCGTTCGGCACGATGAGCACGGTGCCGCTTTCCTTGGCGGCCTTGGCCATCGCCATCGCCACGCCCGAGTGCACGGTGCCGACGATCACGTCGACGTTGTCGCGCTTGATGAGCTTGTTGACGTTGTCGGTGGCCTTGGCCGGGTCGGACTCGTCGTCGACCTTGAAGTATTCGATCTCGCGGCCCGCGAGCTTGCCGCCCTGCTGTTCCACGTAGAGCTTGAAGCCGTTTTCAATGGCCACGCCCAGGGCGGTGTAGGTGCCGCTGTAGGGCAGCATCAGGCCGACCTTGAGCTTGCCCGTGCCCTGTGCGCCGGCAGCAGTGGCCAGTGCGGCGAGGGCGATGGCCGTGAGCGCCAGGCGCGCGGTGCGAAGGTTCGTCATGGTGTCTGTCTCCTGTTGTTGGTGATGAAAGAAGCGGTCGCGACGATGACACGATCCGGCTGATCGCGATGCGGGGAATGCCCGCATTCAGGGATTTCGAGCAGCTCGCATGTCCCACCGACGCGCGGTGCGATGTCGCGGATCTGTGCGAGCGTGCCGTATTCGTCGTCGATGCCCTGCACCGCGAGCACGGGGCAGCGGATGGTGGCCAGCTCGGCCTCGATGTTCCAGTCGCGAAAGGGCGGGTGCAGCCAGATGCGGTTCCAGCCCCAGAAGGCCGAGTCGGCGCTGTCGTGGTAGCGGCCGAGCTTGGCGGGCAGGTCGGTCGTGCGGTAGGCGGTGCGCGCGATCTCGATGTTCGCGACGGTCTTGTCTTCCACGAAGAGGTGCGGCGCGAGCACCACGAGGCCTGCGACCTTGCCGGGGAAGCGTGCGGCATACAGCAGAGAGATCGAGCCGCCGTCGCTGTGGCCGAAGAGCCAGGGTTTTTCGTCGCCGAGCTTCAGCGCGGCGAACAGCGCGGGCAGCACCTCGTGCGCCTGGCGGTGCATGAAGTCGACGTCCCAGATCTCGTCTTCGGCGCGCGGCGTGGAGCGGCCGTAGCCGGGGCGCGAGAACACGAGGCCGCGTGCACCGGCGGCTTCGCAGACTTGCGCGGGGAAGTCCTTCCACATCGCGACGGAGCCGAGGCCCTCGTGGAGGAAGACGATGAGCGGGGTGTCGGCGCTGCGCTCGGGGGTGATCCACTGGCACTCGATGCGGATGGGGCGGCCGCGCCAGTCGATGGTGGCGAAGTCGATGCCGCTCATCGCGTGGCTCCCGGCTGTTGCTCCCTCTCCCTCTGGGAGAGGGCGGGGGTGAGGGCCAGCGGCGCTCGCGAAGGCTGTGCGCGTGCGAAGGCCGATGCCCTCACCCTAACCCTCTCCCAGAGGGAGAGGGGACAACGCGGGAACCTCGTGCGCATGTTCACGCCTGCTTCTCGCGTTCGCGCAGCCGGAACCGCTGAATCTTTCCCGTCGCCGTCTTCGGCAACTCGCTCACGAACTCCAGAAACCGCGGGTACTTGTAAGGCGCCAACCGTTCCTTCACGAACGTCTTGAGTTCGTCCTCGGTCACCGCAGCGCCGTCCTTCAGCACCACGAACGCCTTGGTCTTCGTGAGCCCGTCCGCATCGTCCTTCCCGATCACCGCCGCCTCGAGCACGGCCGGGTGCTGCATCAGCGTGGCCTCGACCTCGAAGGGCGACACGTAGATGCCGCTGACCTTGAGCATGTCGTCGCTGCGGCCCGCGTACGTGAAGTAGCCGTCGGCATCGCGCGTGTACTTGTCGCCGCTCTTGGTCCAGCCGCCCTGGAAGGTGTCGCGCGACTTCTCGCGGTTGCACCAGTACATGAGCGCCGAGCTCGGGCCGCGGATGTACAGGTCGCCCACCTCGCCGTCGGGCACGGGGCGGCCGTCTTCGCCGCGCAGCTCGACCTCGTAGCCGTCCACCGGCTTGCCGGTGGTGCCGTAGCGCACGTCGCCGGGGCGGTTGGAGATGAAGATGTGCAGCATCTCCGTGGAGCCGATGCCGTCGATGATCTCGCAGCCGAAGTGCGCCTTGAAGCGCTGCGCGATCTCGCCCGGCAGCGCCTCGCCGGCGGACGAGCACATGCGCAGCGCGACCGCATCGCGCGCCGGCAGCTTCGGCGACGCGAGCATGCCCGCGAAGCCTGTGGGTGCGCCGAAGAACACGGTCGGTTGGTGTTCGGTCCAGCGGCGGAAGGTCGCGTCGGGCGTGGGGCGCTCGGCCATCAGCACGACGGTGGCGCCGACCGACAGCGGGAAGGTCAGCGCATTGCCCAGGCCGTACGCGAAGTACATCTTGGCGGCCGAGAAACACACGTCGTCTTCGGTGAGGCCGAGCACGGGCTTGCCGTAGAGCTCGGCGGTCCACCACAGGTTGGCGTGCGTGTGCACCGTGCCCTTGGGCTTGCCGGTGGAGCCGGAGGAATAGAGCCAGAAGCCGGGGTCGTCCGACGCGGTGAGTGCCGGTGCGGGCTGGGGCTCGACGGCGACGAGTGCGGCCTCGAACTCTTGCGCGCCCTCGGGCAGCGCGCCCGTCGGTTGCGACACGAACAGCGTCTGCACTTCATGGCCGCCGCGTGCCATCGCATCTTGCAAGGTCGGCAGCAGTGCGCCCGACACCAGCACGGCCTGCGCGCGGCTGTGGTCGAGCATGTAGGCGTAGTCGTCGGGCGTGAGCAGCGTGTTCACGGCCACGGGCACGATGCCCGCGTAGAGGCAACCCAGAAAGCTCACGGGCCAGTCGTTGCCGTCGAGCATGAGCAGCAGCACGCGCTCTTCGCGGCGCAGGCCCGCGGCTTTCAGCGCGGCGGCCAGGCGGCGCGCGCGGTCTTCGAGCTGGCCGTAGCCCAGCGTGCCGCGGTCGTCGATGTAGGCGGTGCGCTCGGCGCGGCCGCGGTTGAGGGCGAACAGGTGTTCGGCAAAGTTGAATCGGGCGGGCAGGCTGCTCATCGTGTTGTCTCCTTGGGGCCTGTGCGTGGCGGGCTCTAGAGGCCGAGGGCGGCGAGCACGCCGGGGCTCGCCTGCACCGCGCTCTTGCGGTGATAGAAGTCGAGCGCGCGCAGGCCGCCCAGCTCGGCGCCGCCGCCCGCGCGGCCGGGGCCGCCGTGCATCGACATCGGCATCACGTTGCCGTGGCCGGTGTGGGCTTGCGCCACCTCAGGCGTGATGACGTGCACGCGGCCGTGGCTCGGTGCGACCGACAGCGCGGCCTGGGCCAGCGCGGCGTCGTCGCTGCCGTAGAGAGAGGTGACGAGCGAGCCCTGGCCCCGGTGCGCGAGCGCAATGCCGTGCGCGAGGTCGTTGTAGGGCAGCAGCGTGGCGACGGGGCCGAACACTTCCACGTCGTGCACGCGCTGCGCCGCATCGGCGTCGCGCGCGCCCAGCAGCACGGGGCCGATGCAGGCGGCCACGGCGGGGTCGGCGTCGATGAGGGGCTTGCTGCTGCTGTCGTGCAGCACGGTGGTTTGCGCGGCCAGTGCGTCGAGGCCGTCGCGCACCGCGTTCAGTTGTGCGCGGCTCACGAGCGAACCCATGCGCACGTTCTCGTTGCGCGGGTTGCCGACGGTCACGCCCGCGAGCTTGGCGCCGATGGCTTCGGCGGCGGCGTCGTACACCTCGGCCGGCACCAGGATGCGGCGGATGGCGGTGCACTTCTGGCCCGACTTGACCGTCATCTCGCGCACCACTTCGCGCACGAGCAGGTGGAAGGCCTCGCTGCCGGGCGCGGCGCCGGGCAGCAGCAGGGCGCTGTTGAGGCTGTCGGCCTCGATGTTCATGCGCACCGAACGCTCGGCCACGGCCGGGTGCGAACGGATGAGAGCGGCCGTCTCGGCCGAGCCGGTGAACGAGACCACGTCGAAGGGCTGCAGCTGGTCCATCAAACCGGCCGAGCTGCCGCAGATGACCGACAGCGCGCCGGCCGGCAGCACGCCCGCATCGACGACGTCTTTCACCATGCGCTGCGTGAGCCAGGCGGTGGCCGTGGCGGGCTTCACGATCACGGGCACGCCCGACAGCAGTGCGGGCGCGGCCTTTTCCCACAGGCCCCACGAGGGGAAGTTGAAGGCGTTGATGAACAGCGCCACGCCGTGCGTCGGCACCTGCAGGTGCTGCGACTGGAACACGGGCTCCTTGCCGAGCTTCACGGCGTCGCCGTCGCGCAGTGCACGCACGTCGCCGAGCGCGTCGCCCCACTTGGCGTACTGGCCGAGCGTGAAGATCGCGCCGTCGATGTCGACGGCCGAGTCATTCTTCACCGTGCCGCAGTTCGCGGTGGCGATCTCGTAGTACGCGTCGCGGTTCGCCTGCAGCACCTTCACGATAGCGGCGAGCAGGCCAGCGCGTTGGCGGTAGGTGAGGGCGCGCAGCGCGCGGCCGCCCTGTGCGCGGGCGAAGGCAAAGGCTTCGGGCAGGTCGAGGCCGGTGGCGTCGACGCGTGCGAGTTCGGTGCCGAGCACCGGGTCGAACAGGGGCGTGCCGGCGCCCGTGCCGCTTTGCCAGCGGCCGGCGACGTGGTTGGCGAGAAGGTCGGTCATGGAGTGAACTTGATCTGCCCTTCGGGCAGGAGATACAGAACCAGCGCGCGGCCTTGGGCCACGGTCGGGCGGTGTGCGGTGCCGGGCCCGTAGACGCACCAGCCCGCGGGCCGTCCGTCGAAGGTGGCGGCGGGGGTGTCGTCGAGCGGCATGATCAGGTCGATCTCGCCGTTCGGGTGCGTGTGGTGCGGGCCGGCGAGGTCCTGCATGTCGACCACGTCGACCGAGAAGCGGTGCAGCGCGTCCTCGGCCTTGAAGACGCGGCCGTACTTGATGCCGCCGCCTTCGCGCTCGCACAGCCAGCCTTCGGCAACGCCGCCGATGCAGGCCTGGCGCAGTTGCGCAAAGCGGGCGCTGCCGGCGCCGTGGGTGGTGTTGAGCCACTGGTCGAGCGTGTCGTCGAGCGGCTGGCCGGCGATCTCGGCGGTCAGGCCGGCGATCAGCTGGTGAAATGCCGCCTTGCCGGTGGCGGGCGTGGAGGTGTCGGACATCGTGGGCCTCGAACGGATGAACTATCGACTTCTTGCAGGAAGGCTGCGCGTGCAGTATCTTGCGTGTGATCGAACAATAAGCAGCGAGACAACAGGTGTCAAGCAATATAGTGCATATATGGTGTTTACCCTGAGCGCGCACAATCCCGGCGAAGAACGAGGAATGGCATGAACGAGCATGTAGACGCGGTGCTGGCCACCGCGCCCGAGGGCGGCACCGGCAACCACGGCGCCGCCGTGGCCGGGGAGGCCAAGAACCCATTGCTGGTGGCACTGGGCGACCGCGTGCGCAACCTGCGCGCGCAGCGCGGCCTCACGCGCAAGGCGGTGGCCTTGTCGGCCGACGTCTCGGAGCGTCACCTGGCGAACCTGGAATACGGCATCGGCAACGCATCCATCCTGGTGCTGCAGCAGGTGGCCGGGGCGCTGCACTGCTCGCTGGCCGAGCTGGTGGGCGACGTGACGACCAGCTCGCCCGAGTGGCTGCTGATCCGCGAACTGCTCGAGCACCGCAGCGAGGCCGACCTGCGCCGCGTGCGCGTGGCGCTCGGCGAGATGCTGGGCACGGCCTCGGTCGATCCGGCGCGACACCGGCGCATCGCGCTCGTGGGGCTGCGCGGCGCGGGCAAGTCGACGCTGGGGCAGATGCTGGCCGAAGACCTCGAAATTCCGTTCATCGAACTGAGCCGCGAGATCGAGAAGCTCGCAGGCTGCAGCGTGCGCGAAATCCACGACCTGTACGGCACCAACGCCTACCGCCGCTACGAGCGCCGCGCGCTCGAAGAAGCGGTGCAGATCTACAGCGAGGTGGTCATTGCCACGCCCGGGGGCATCGTGTCCGACCCGGCCACCTTCAACGAGCTGCTCGCCCACTGCACCACCGTGTGGCTGCAGGCCGCGCCCGAGGAGCACATGGGCCGTGTGGCCGCGCAGGGCGACACCCGCCCGATGGCCGCCAGCAAGGAAGCCATGGAAGACCTGCGGCGCATCCTGAACGGGCGCGCCGCGTTCTATTCGAAGGCCGATCTGTCGGTGGACACGAGCGGTAAGACGCTGCAGCAGAGCTTCCAGGCGCTGCGCACAGTCGCCCGCCAATCCATAGGCCTGGTCTAGGCCGCTGCATCTGAAAAAAAGCACAACAGGCATTGACTTGCCTGTTTGCATGCAGCATGATGCATGTCATCGGAACAAGGAAGTGCATTATTATTCCTGTTCACGGTTTTCTGAACACAGCCCCACAGGAGACTTCCGCATGACCGACACCACGCTCCAGGCGCCCCAGCGCGTCGACTACCGCATCGAACCTGCTCAGTACCGCCATTGGTCGCTGAGCTTCGACGGCGCCATTGCGCGCCTCACGCTCGACATCGCGGAAGACGGCGGCATTCGCCCCGGCTACAAGCTCAAGCTCAACAGCTACGACCTGGGCGTGGACATCGAGCTGAACGACGCGCTCAACCGCATCCGCTTCGAGCACCCCGAAGTGCGCAGCGTGATCGTCACCAGCGGCAAGGACCGCATCTTCTGCTCGGGCGCCAACATCTTCATGCTGGGCGTTTCGAGCCACGCCTGGAAGGTGAACTTCTGCAAGTTCACCAACGAGACGCGCAACGGCATGGAAGACACCTCCAAGTATTCGGGCCTGAAGTTCCTCGCGGCCGTGAACGGCGCCTGCGCCGGCGGCGGCTACGAGCTGGCGCTGGCCTGCGACGAGATCTTGCTGGTGGACGACCGCTCCTCGTCGGTCTCGCTGCCCGAAGTGCCGCTGCTCGGCGTGCTGCCCGGCACCGGCGGCCTGACCCGCGTGACCGACAAGCGCCACGTGCGCCACGACCTCGCCGACATCTTCTGCACCAGCGTCGAAGGCGTGCGCGGCCAGCGCGCGGTCGACTGGCGCCTGGTCGATGCGGTGGCCAAGCCCGCGCAGTTCCCCGCCGCCGTGCAGGAACGCGCCACCCAGCTCGCCGCCGGCAGCGACCGCCCGGCCGGCGCCAAGGGCGTGGCCCTGACCCGCGTCGAGCGCACCGACAGCGCCGACGGCATCGCCTATGCCCACGTCAACGTGCAGATCGACCGCAGCAAGCGCACCGCGACGATCACCGTGAAGGCGCCCACCGGCGCGCAGCCGGCCGACATCGCCGGCATCGAAGCCGCAGGCGCTGCCTGGTGGCCGCTGGCTGTGTGCCGCGAGCTCGACGACGCCATCCTCAACCTGCGCACCAACGAACTCGACGTCGGCACCTGGCTGCTCAAGACCGAAGGCGACGCCGCTGCCGTGCTGGCCTCCGACGCCGTGATGTTCGCCAACAAGGACCACTGGCTGGTGCGCGAAACCATCGGCGGCCTGCGCCGCACGCTGGCGCGACTCGATGTGTCGTCGCGCAGCCTGTTCGCGCTGGTCGAGGCCGGCTCCTGCTTCGCCGGCACGCTGGCCGAGCTGGCCTTTGCGGCCGACCGCACCTACATGCTCGCGCTGCCCGACGACGCCGCGCGCGCACCGAAGCTCACGCTCAACGAATTCAACTTCGGCTTCTTCCCGATGGTGAACGACCAGAGCCGCCTGCAGCGCCGCTTCTATGAAGAGGCCGCGCCGCTCGAAGCCGCGCGCGCGGTCGCCGGCCAGGCGCTCGACGCCGACGAGGCCATGAAGCTCGGCCTCGTGACCGCCGCGCCCGACGACATCGACTGGGACGACGAGATTCGCATCGCCATCGAAGAGCGCGCCGCCATGTCGCCCGACGCGCTCACCGGCCTCGAAGCCAACCTGCGCTTCGCAAGCAAGGAGAACATGGCCACCCGCATCTTCGGCCGCCTCACGGCCTGGCAGAACTGGATCTTCAACCGCCCTAACGCCGTCGGCGAAAAGGGTGCGCTGAAGGTCTACGGCACCGGTCAAAAAGCCGGCTTCGACTTGAACCGCGTTTGAGCACAGAGCAGCAGTCCGCACAACCCAAGGAACAACGATGAGCACGATCAACTACAGCGAGAAGATCCCCAACAACGTCAACCTCGGCGAAGACCGCACGCTGCAGCGCGCGCTCGAAGGCTGGCAACCCAACTTCATCAACTGGTGGGACGACGTGGGCCCCGAAGGCTCGACCAACCACGACGTGTACCTGCGCACGGCAGTGAGCGTCGACCCGCAAGGCTGGGCGCAGTTCGGCCACGTGAAAATGCGCGACTACCGCTGGGGCATCTTCCTGAACCCGGGCGACGCCAACCGCGAAGTGCACTTCGGCGACCACAAGGGCGAGAAGGTCTGGCAGGACGTGCCCGGCGAACACCGCGCCAACCTGCGCCGCATCATCGTCACGCAGGGCGACACCGAGCCCGCGTCGGTCGAGCAGCAGCGCCACCTGGGCCTCACGGCGCCGTCGATGTACGACCTGCGCAACCTGTTCCAGATCAACGTCGAAGAAGGCCGCCACCTGTGGGCCATGGTCTACCTGCTGCAGAAGCACTTCGGCCGTGACGGTCGCGAAGAGGCCGACGCGCTGCTGCAGCGCACCTCGGGCGACGCCAACAACCCGCGCATCCTGGGCGCCTTCAATGAGAAGACGCCCGACTGGCTCGCGTTCTTCATGTTCACGTACTTCACCGACCGCGACGGCAAGTTCCAGCTGGCCGCGCTGGCCGAGAGCGCGTTCGACCCGCTGGCGCGCACCACGAAGTTCATGCTGACCGAAGAAGCGCACCACATGTTCGTGGGCGAGAGCGGCGTGTCGCGCGTCATTGCGCGCACCGCGCAGGTCATGAACGAGCTGAAGACCGACGACGCGCAGAAGATCCGCGCCGCCGGCTGCATCGACCTGGGCACCATCCAGCGCTACCTGAACTTCCACTACTCGGTGACCATCGACCTGTTCGGCGCCGACCAGTCGAGCAACGCCGCCATCTTCTACAGCTCGGGCCTGAAGGGCCGCTACGAAGAAGGCAAGCGCGACGACGACCACGTGCTCAAGGGCCAGACCTACAAGGTGCTCGAAGTGAAGGAGGGCCAGCTCGTCGAGAAGGACGTGCCGATGCTCAACGCGCTGAACGAAGTGCTGCGCGACGACTTCATCAAGGACTCGGTGTCCGGCGTCGGCCGCTGGAACAAGGTGCTCGAGAAGGCCGGCATCCCGACCCGCCTGTCGGTGCCGCACAAGGCTTTCAACCGCCAGATCGGCGCACTCGCCGGCATCAAGATGTCGCCCGAAGGCCGCGTGGTGAGCGAGGTCGAATGGGCCGCCAAGCGCGATGAATGGCTGCCGAGTTCCGAAGACTTCGCTTTCGTGGCATCGTTGATGGGCCGCGTCATCGAGCCGGGCAAGTTCGCAGGCTGGATCGCACCGCCGGTGATGGGCATCAACCGCCAGCCGGTGGATTTCGAATACGTGCGTTTCGGCTGAGCGTCTGGATATGAAGCCCTCGTCCCCACGGCGAGGGCATGGAGAACAACATGGACATGGTCGTTGAAGCCGGGGTCATCAAGCAGCACCTGATCGACCCCGAGATCTGCATCCGCTGCAACACCTGCGAGGCGACCTGCCCCGTGAACGCGATCACGCACGACGACAACAACTACGTCGTTCGTGCGGACGTCTGCAATGGCTGCATGGCCTGCATCTCGCCGTGCCCCACGGGCTCGATCGACAACTGGCGCACCATGCCTTTGGTGCGCGCGTACACCATCGAAGAGCAGCTCACGTGGGAAGAACTGCCCGCCGAGCTGTCGCCCGAAGAACTCGAAGCCGCGGGCGTGTCCGGCGCGGCCGCCGACGCTGTGGAAGCGCCCGCGCAGACGCAGGCCCAGGCCGCCGCCGAAGCTACCGAGCCGGTCTTCAACTCCGCGCAGTACGGCGCCAGCGTGCCGCCCTGGTCGGCCGCGCACGCGTACACCAACCTGTTCCCGCCGAAGACACCGACCACCGCCACCGTGGTGGGCAACTTCAACTGCACCGAGGCCGGCTTCGACAGCGAGACCCACCACATCGTGCTCGACTTCGGCGTGGTGCCGTTCCCCGTGCTCGAGGGCCAGTCGATCGGCATCGTGCCGCCGGGCGTCGATGCCATCGGCAAGCGCCACCACGCGCGCCAGTACTCCGTGGCCAGCCCGCGCAACGGCGAGCGGCCCGGCTACAACAACGTCTCGCTCACCGTGAAGCGCGTCACCGAAGACCACGAGGGCGACCCGGTGCGCGGCGTGTGCTCCAACTACGTGTGCGACCTCAAGGTGGGCGACACGGTGCAGGTGGTGGGGCCCTTCGGTTCGTCGTTCCTGATGCCGAACCACCCCAAGTCGCACATCGTGATGATCTGCACCGGCACCGGCAGCGCACCCATGCGCGCCATGACCGAATGGCGCCGGCGCCTGCGCAAGAGCGGCAAGTTCGAGGGCGGCAAGCTCATGCTGTTCTTCGGCGCGCGAACGCAGCAGGAGCTGCCGTACTTCGGCCCGCTGCAGTCGCTGCCCAAGGACTTCATCGACATCAACTTCGCGTTCTCGCGCACGGCGGGGCAGCCCAAGCGCTACGTGCAGGACCTGATGCGCGAACGCGCCGCCGACCTGGCCGCGCTGCTGAAAGACGGCGCCAGCCATTTCTATGTGTGCGGTTTGAAGAGCATGGAAGAGGGCGTGGTGCTCGCACTGCGCGACGTGGCGAAAGAAGCGGGGCTCGACTGGGACACCGTGGGCGCCAGCTTGAAGCGCGAAGGCCGGCTCCACCTCGAAACGTACTAAGCTGCGGCGGATGCAGTTCGCCGATTTCCGTGCGGGCCAGGTCATCGAGGCCGGGCCTTATGTGCTCACCGAAGCCGAGCTGCTGCAGTTCGCGCGGGCCTATGACCCGCAGTGGTTCCACACCGATGCGGATGCCGCCGCCGACAGTCCGTTCGGCGGGCTCATCGCGAGCGGCTGGCACACCTGCTCGATCGCGATGCGGCTGGTGGTCGAGGCGGCATTGGCCGGCTCCGAATCGTTTGCGTCGCCCGGGCTTGAGCACGTGCGCTGGCCGAACCCGGTGCGGCCCGGCGATGCACTGCGGCTCGTGGCCGACGTGATCGAAGTGCGCCGCTCCGAAAAGCGCCCCGCGCTCGGCATCCTGCGCTGGCGCTGGCGGCTGTTCAACCAGCGCGCGCTGGTGGTGCTCGACACCGAAGTCACCAGCCTTTTCAAGTTGCCCGCACCCGGCCTCTGAACGACACAAGCCCGCAACGCTCACGCGCTGCGGGCTTGATTTCTTTCGGAGCGATGCGCTGCAGCAGCCGCGTCCGGCCGCTGCAGCAATGCGGCGTGCGACCTGCTTACTTCTTGTGCAGGTCGACCGCGCCCGAGCCCTGCGCCTTGCCGCTCGCCTTGGCGCCGGCCGTGGCCGGTTTCACCGCGCCGCCGACTGCGCCCGCGGCACCGGTCGCGCTGTTCACGGTGCTGCCCACGGTGTTGGTCACACCGCCGACGGCCTGCGTTGCGCCGCCGACAGCGCCGGTGGCACCGCCGACCGCACCCGTGG